>CANGWT010000014.1 GCA_947457745.1 Burkholderiaceae bacterium
GCAAAGTTACCAGTCACCATCAGGCGTTGAATATGGTGGGCATAACCATACTCCAGGGTTTGGTCTATCGCCTGCTGCATACACTTCATCTTGGTGTTGCCAGTCCAATACCAAGCAGGCAATGCATTCTGATGGTCGTAAAAATTATCCAGCGCCATTTGCGGCATATCCAGGTAGTACATCCCTCGCACAAATTCTCGCCAACCTAAGATTTGACGAATGAACCCCTCTACCGTCGCCAATTCCAAATCGTACTTTTTCCAGGCAACTAAAACGGCATCAATGACTTCCCGGGGATTGAGCAACTTTAAATTCAGTGAACTCGACAGCAATGAGTGCCAACCAAAAGGCGTATCCGTCCACATCGCATCTTCATAAATACCGAATGTTGCTAAGCGGTACTCAACAAATCCTGCCAGAGCTTGAAGCGCATGTTGACGAGTTACAGGCCACTGAAAGTGCGCCAGTGACCCAGGATGATCGGGGTAGCGCTCCTCCACTTCAGCCAACACTTTCTTGGTAATAGCGTCAGGTGCAAATAATTCTGGAGGTGGAATTAAGCCTGGACCTTTCTTTGGAAAGGGTTTGCGATTATCTCGATCAAAGTTCCACTGCCCGCCCTCAGGGTTACCCTCTTGATCAATCAAGATCCCATAGGTTTTACGCATGAGTCTATAAAAGTATTCCAGTCGCAACTCTTTTTTATTCGCAACCCATGCTTTGAATTCTGCATGGGTGCAATAAAAA
This sequence comes from Burkholderiaceae bacterium, assembly GCA_947457745.1. Taxonomy (GTDB): domain Bacteria; phylum Pseudomonadota; class Gammaproteobacteria; order Burkholderiales; family Burkholderiaceae; genus Polynucleobacter. Next base: position 748 of record CANGWT010000014.1, read on the forward strand.
TGGCTATCTTCCCGCATCTCTAAAACAATATTGAGCTCCAAAGCCAAAGCCTCAATCGATTGCTTTAGGCGCCACTCCCCAGGCTCGACGCAAACCAGATGTGTAAATTTCCCGCTGCTAATCTTTTTACTGAGCTCTTCAACAATGGTCTTGGGTGAATGTTGAATATACGTGAGAGTAAAACCCAAATCTTTTAGATGCTCAGCAAAGTGGCGCATTGCCGATAAAAATAAAGCAATCCGCGCTTTGTGAGACCAAACATGTTGCGCTTCATTGGCAGACTCAACCATCAGCACTTCATCTGCCTTGGGATTGATGCCTTTTAAGATGGTGCTATCGACATCTAGTTGATCACCTAAGATCAGTAAGAGCTTTTTCAAGCCGGCGTTCCTTGCCGTGACATAAATAAGAAGATCCGATAGATCATCAATTAGCGTTTATAAAAACTCAAAGTCACTTCACCCAAGTCAATCCCAAATTTACTCATCTTGGCTTTATTAAGCATGACCTTAGGCGTTACCAAGTACATCCAATCATTAAATTGCACGTGATAGATTGTGCCGTCTACTGGCAAAGCCAATGTGTAAGCCCAATTGAGAGCATTACCAGCCGATTCGCCCAGTGCATCTCCCACCACATCATCTGCCCTGCCAATGTATTTACCAGGCGCAGTTTCAGTCAAAGTCCAGATACGCTTTTGCTTCGTACCATCGGAATATTCAAAGCTTTCGTCGAGGGTGCCCACTTTCTTACCATCTACCACCTTCCACTGCGCTACCAACAGTACAGTAAATCGTTTTTTGACCTCACCACTACGATCAGCGAAGATCCCATAAGCATCTATCGTGCCGTTGAAGTACTCGCTTAAATCGAGATTAGGTTTCTCATTAGCGTACTGCTTTACCGATGGTGATGAGCAGGCAAATAGACCTATGATCATGAAACCCAAGAACGTCCATTTTGCAGCGATATAAGTTTTATGCATTTAACATGCTCCTGAAATGAGTTGAGGTGGACAACCTTGCCCTAATAAGTCCGCCCTGAGTTTGGGCGCGCTCGTTTTTGAATCAAGCCAAATACCAAAAAAAGCTTTTGCAAAATCAGCTCCCTGAATTTGGGATATCTTTTTGCCTTCATAAAAGAAACTGGTTCCTTGCTTCGGGGTATAGACTGCAGAAATAGTCTGGCCAGGTTCGACATTAGGAAGAATACTTGCTAGCTCCTTCCCCCAAGCTGCTGCCTGAGTATCGGCTATGCCTAAATTTTTCATCTCTTGTGCCGTACGGTTAGCGATTGCTTCACCAGAGAAAGCTCTCTGGTATTGCAGTTCAAGAGCAAACTCTTGAGAATCCTTAGTCGCACCTCGATATAAATTGGCATCGTAAACATGAAACCCCCAAAAGTTCAGTCTACCCAAACCTTGCAGTTGGACTTGACCCATCATGCTTTTGATATGTGGCGGCTCCTTAGCAAGACTCATTGAAGTGAGCGTGCACAGCGCTAAAGTAATAACTAATTTATCAACCAATTTCATATCTTTACCCCTTTTTATTGACGAGTCGCAAAGCAAGAGGCCCTAAGAGCGCTGAAATCCTATGGCGATGCTTTGCAAAGAATCGATAAGCCACATTCCAAAATGGCTTGAGTAATGGTCTAGAGAAAAGCCACGCGAGCTTTGGCAGATCGGCTCGGCGATAGGCTTCTGAAAATACATCCACACCCTCAAGAAGTTCACCATCATCATATTGTGCGCACATGGAGGCTAAGGCTTGCTTGCAAGAGATGCCTACGCGTTCAGGCGAATACTGATCAGAATTGATATCAACAAAGCTCAGCAGTCCCGCTTGATTACGTCCTGAAAGAAATTGAATTTCTGCCTGACATAAAGGGCAAAGACCGTCATAGAACATGGTGAGATTTTTCATGGCGTTTATTTTTGTTTGTACTGAGTTGCACAGTAGGCGCGATTAACCAACTTACTACGCAGAGCGATATGCTTAGTTGATCTGCCGGTGACACGCTTACGCCACAATTCAAACGAGCTACGTTTGAGATTTTTTCTCATCAAAGCAATCACATGAGGCTCAGAGTATCCAAAAGTAGTTGCAATAGCCTCAAAAGGAGTGCGATCCTCCCAGGCCATTTCAATTAACCTGGAGAGGTCAGCCTCTGAAAGTACTTGGGGTAGGCGAGTCGTCATCAAGCAAGTTTAAGACTTATTCAATAAACTGGCTGAGACCCTACTCATTGCAACTTTTTATGCCGCTTACCCCCACGCCCTTCCGTGCACTCGTGATTGGTTCCTCCGGAACCATCGGCGCCGCTTTTGTGGAGTTACTGGAGAATCATCCCGCATGCACTGAAGTAGTCGGCATACATCGCTCATCTGCCAGCCCAATTGATTATCAAGATCTCAGTACGATTGAAGAGGCAGCCAAGGCTCTCGCTGGAGAAGCACCTTTTCAGTTAATAATTAACACCATTGGGATATTGCACTCTGCGGATTGGATGCCAGAGAAAAAACTGGATGACCTCAATGCCCAACAGTTAGCAACACTGCTGCAGGTCAATGCAATTGGGCCAGGCCTGACTATGCGGCATTTTTCCAAGCTGCTAGACCCGGCAGGATCTGTCATGGCAACCCTCTCGGCGAAGGTAGGCAGCATTGAAGACAATCGTCTCGGAGGTTGGTACAGCTACCGAGCCTCTAAGGCAGCGCTTAATATGCTGATTAAGACGACCGCCATTGAACTAGCACGCACCAAACCCAATATCGTACTCATAGCACTGCATCCTGGAACGGTAAACTCACGCTTATCAAAACCCTTTAAAGGTCAGCAAATTGGTCGACCTCCCCTCGATGCCGCGCAAGATATGCTTAATGTCTTGCTCTCACTCAGCAGAGAAGATTCAGGAACCTTTATTAGTTACTCAGGAGAACGCTTACCCTGGTAGGCCATCTATTTTATGAAACTACGTTTATTCTTTTTCTTCATCACCTTTACCTTGCTTTTTACTCAAGAAAAATTGGCTGCAGCGCAGAGTGAGTTAGCCAACAAGTTAAATGATGGCACGCATGTGCTCTTAATAAGACATGCCGATGCGCCTGGCTATGGAGACCCGAGGAACTATCAAATCGGGCAATGCTCCACTCAACGCAATCTTGGAGATCTGGGACGAAAACAGGCTAAGAACACTGGTGACTGGCTATCTAGCCAAGGAATTGGGCAGGCAAAGGTTTACAGCAGCCCCTGGTGTCGCTGTCTTGATACGGCCAGCCTTCTGAATAAAGGGGAAGTAAAAAAAGAGATGGCTTTAGGTTCATTTTTTGATGACATGAGTCAGGCAAAAAAGCAGACCGACGAGCTTACAAAATTCATTGCGGTAGAACGAAAGCAATTTCCAAATACACCAATCATCATGGTGACACACCACGTCAATATTCAATCTTATGTTGGCGTGGTTGTTAACTCAGGTGATATGGTCTTAGTGAAAGTCGATCCTGCCGGAAAGCCTGTAACCTTCAAGTTGTATCCGAGCCCTTAAAACCATTCTATTTTTTCTCAAAGTAAAGAGTCTTTATGCAAGATGCCATCACCTTAAATGTATTGGGCCAACCTTTGGTGCCCTGCTCCTTTGATCCATTGACGGGATTTTTTAGAGATGGTTGCTGCAAAACCAATGAACAAGATTTGGGTAGTCACTTGGTATGCGCTATTGTCACAAATGACTTTCTACAGTTCAGCCTCAAAAGAGGAAATGACCTCATCACGCCACGCCCTGAATATCAGTTCCCGGGCCTCATAGCAGGCGATCAGTGGTGTCTTTGTCTTAACCGTTGGATAGAGGCCTTAAAAGCTAACTGTGCCCCCACAATTCAACTGGAAAGCACTCACGCCAACGTGTTAGAGAAAGTATCAATGGAGGTCTTGCTGCAATACTCTCAGAGCCAGAGCCTTTGATACTCTCCCAGGGGATCGTGATCTTGTTCTTGCTTAGCGATATTGAAACGTCTACCACCACGCGGATCAGTTCCTAGTCCAGCTATATATAACCAGTTACCTTGATTGCTATAAACGTCATAGTCAATCAGTTGAGACTCGAACCAAGCAGCACCTACACGCCAATCCCCCTGTAAATCATAGATCCAGTAACTAGCAACTATCTGACGCATGCAGTTGGATAAGTAACCCGTTTTAAGCAGCTCTCGCATTCCGGCATCTATCAGCGATTTACCGGTGCTACCAGTGCGCCAGGACTCAAAGTGCTGGGCGCCGCCTCTCATTCCATGAGCATCACTTAGACCCTTTGCTCGATACAGTTGCGTGCCGTACTTAAAGTGTAGGAAACGGAAATAATCCCGCCATAGCAGCTCAAACCAAAGCCAGTAGGTGCCGTCATTCGCACCGTGAGTTTGCTCATATGCATCTAATTTAGCAGCAATCGTCCTCGCAGAAACGCAACCCAAAGCCAAGCCAGGAGAAAACTTACTGGAGTAGTCTTGTCCAATAAGTTGATTGCGAGTTTCTTTATAGGTATCCGGCAAGCGTCTTGCAAGGTATTGCTTTAAGTGTTTAAGGGCACTGCGCTCGCCACCTAAGAACTTGTGGGTCGAGTTATCCACTTCCTGAGAACTCTGCATCGAGGGTATCTCTGCAAGCGCTGGCAAAGCAGGAATTTTAGAAGGCGCTATTACTGGTGGCGAAAATTTCAGGCCAGCGTACTCTACTTTTTTTCGAAACTGAGTAAACATATCTGGCATATTTTGAGCAGCAAAGGGTAAGCTCTCTGGCGATAACATACTAGACTGCCAGAACTCCTGAAGTGAAATTCCCCGCTCTCGAATCTGTTGGCTCTGTCGGATTTCTTCTGGGGCTTCGATGCGCTCACAATACACCGCAGCGGCACACGTGACTTGAGATAATCCCACCAAAACATCTACTGGTTCGCCGCTATATTCTAATAAATCAGATCCTAATTCACGCAGTTGTACTCTTAGTTCATCTAAGGACTCCCTTAAGAAAGCCTTGCGATGAAACCCCTCTCTCGGGAAGCCCAGGGCATGACTAACTTGCGCCTGCGCAAGATGAATATAAACAGGTAGCAAATGGTCAGCATGATTGCATGCCTCTAGCAAGGCAGGATTATCTATCAACCTTAAATCATTTCTGAACCAATAAATCAGCGTCGTCATTTACTTCATTCCAAGCGAAGCCGATGTAGATTTATTGGCTCGGCAGATATCAGAGCAATACTTAATGGACTCCCAATTTTTAGCCCAGGATTTACGCCATGTCATTTCCTTGCCACAAGTGACGCATAACTTGCTCGGTAAATAGGATTTATTTCCCTTGAATCCTGATTTTTCTATCTTGCTCATACCCACCTATTTAAAAACGAATAGACTTATCAACAAAATCAAAAAGAGAGTGCATTGAAAGCTTTTTACGCAGATCACTATGTTTTACCACTTCCAGTCGGACACCGCTTTCCGATGCAGAAGTATGCGCAATTACGTGATCTCGTATCACAACTGGAAGGCATCGAGCTTGAGAATGCCCCCGCAATTACCGACACTCAAATACTCTACGCTCACGATCCGATTTACCTGATCAAAGTCTTGCAAGGCAAACTCAGCCCACAAGAACAACAAGAAATTGGCTTTCCTTGGAGTACCCAGATGGTGGAGCGCTCTCGCAGATCTGCAGGGGCAACTCTAGCTGCAGCTCAATATGCTCTGACAGATGGAATAGCCGCCAATTTAGCCGGGGGAACTCACCACGCCTACCGTAATAAAGGTAGTGGATTCTGCGTCTTTAATGACTCTGCTATTGCCGCTAGAGCACTCCAGAGGGAAATCAATCCACACCTGAAGGTCGCCATCATCGATTTGGATGTTCATCAGGGTAATGGCACTGCTTCTATTTTAGAAAATGACGCTTCTATATTTACCCTATCAATACATGGGGAGAATAACTTCCCTTTTATAAAAGAGCGTAGCGATCATGATGTTGGCCTACCAGATGAAACAGGAGATGAAGCCTATTTAGCGACTCTTCAACAAAGCCTTGAAATATTAGATACACGCTTTAAGCCCAACTGCATTATTTACTTAGCTGGAGCCGATCCCCATGAAGGTGATCGCTTAGGCAAGCTCAGCCTGACTCAGGAAGGAATGCGACAGCGAGATGAAGCTGTATTTCAATATGGCTTAGCTCGCCAGATTCCAATTGCCTTTAGCATGGCTGGTGGTTATGGTAAAGAAATTCAGTCGACTGTGGATATTCATTTTCAGACCATCCAAACTGCACTTCATTTTCAACAGCAGTACGCTTAATTTGTAAGCGAATGATATTGTCGCCCGTTCAGACTTTACTGCCGATACGTCTTAGTAGATTTGTAAGCCGTCCAGTATTTCTGCATTTCAATAAATAAGAATGAAGCAGACCAGGTAATGAGAATAAAACCAGTCAGCGCTTCCACCCCAGTCAAATATCTCAAATAGCCCTGAGCCACAATCTCACCATAACCCAAAGTAGTGAATGTAACAAAAGACAGATAGGCGCAGTCAAGCAAAATACCATGCCCTGAAATATTACCGACGAGGCCTCCCATTGTCGGGAACTGCAAGGTAAAAAAATAGCCCAAAGCAAAAAGCCAAATCTCTAGAACGTGCGCCATAAAAATAGCACCAACCCCAATCAAAACTCTAAAGCGCGGTGCAATGTGGGCCACCTTAGGTAAGATTTTATCTAACTGAAAGAGTGCCTCGTAGTGCAGCAGTATCGCCACAAGGGCCAATGATCCATTAATGGCAAAGGCAGTAAGAAGTAGCATGTAAGAAATTATCCCCCATTTTCAGGGGGATTTCTCATCAACCAGTGATAACGGTATCGCCTTTTAGGGCGTCCACTCTGACAAAGTATTTTTTAGCGTAAGCTAACAACTGTCCATCGGTAGGATGATCTACAGTTTCAATGCCCACTACTTTTTCAGCCGTCAAATGATCATGTTTGGTAGCATGTTTCATCAGCTCTAATTTAGCCGAGCCTGGCCCAACAATTAAAATCTCTTTAGATTCTTTTACAGCCTGAATCACTTCATGTAAATAGTGCTCATCTGGTCTGGCATGGGCACCACTGACATTTCCACTTTTGTGATGAAGGTTTTTATGAGTAGATCTTGTCTTGATCACTTCACTCTCACTGGCAGTGGGATTGAAATAAATAATATGCGCTTCTTGATGGTCAATCCAAATTACTGAGTGATTAAATGACATATATTCTCTTTCTAATTAACAAAACGGGGTACAAAAATAATAAAAAATTAATCCAAAATCAGATCGTGGCTAAATAAATGCACAGCACCATCAATAGCATGGCCATTCAAAATCTTTTGCTCGGCTATCGAGAGTAGCTTTAATTGATGCGTTTTAAATAATTTCAAAGCATTTGTTTCAATGCTATCAGGATCTAAGTCCTGCAAGGCTTCATAACTAAAACTACATTTGAGAGCTTTGCCATTCAACATGGCCGGGTAAGAGACATCACCAGTCTCCAAAAGGGATGCGGGACCAACAAATTCAAGATTCATGGGGTTCACTTTATTAAAAATAGTCAAACAACCCCAATAGTCTGAACCCAATTAGGAAAGTGTACTTGATGTAAATCAAACAACCTATCTGTAACTAGCGGGAATCTAGTTTGCGCTGCGCCAAAAAGTTTTGAGCGGTTCTTGCTAAATGAATATCATGATTCTTACTTAAAGCAGTAGATCGCCACAAGATATCCTCGGAAGAGATATTAAGAACCGAATCATTACTCACAAATAGAATTTGATTCATTTGGTCATCCTCCATCACCAACACAGATGGGTAAGCAAAGACTCGATCGATTCGCTCTTGATAAACCTGATTTAAACCTACTGCACCAGAAAAGTTAATCAGTAATAGACCGCCTGGTTTTAAGCAGGCCCGGCAACTGGCATAAAAATCTTCGCTACAAAGTTGGGCTGCTTGCCCGAACTTGGTATACCCATCGACTAGTAATACATCAAATGTTTCCTTGGTACCCTGCAAATAAGCTGCACCATCTATCTCCAGCACCTTAAAGTGACTACTATTTTCAGGAACATGGAACTTATCTTTCAGTGCAATCACTTTAGAGTTATTTTCTAAAACTAAGATTGAAGCCCCTGGCAAGTAATGGTGGCAATACTTAGCAAGTGAGCCCCCACCCAAACCAATCATGGCAATACTTTTAGGATCACAGTGGAAAAGTAGAAAACCCATCATCGTTTCCGTGTAGCTCACTACCAAACGAATGGGGGCCTGCATATCCATCAGGCTTTGCGTAGACTCGCCATCAAAATAGAGCGCTTTAAACTGATTGCTTTCGACGATATAGGGCTCACCCTGCGTACCGTCAAACTTTTCCTTTAGCTTGGATAGACCTTCTTTAAAGAGCTGCATTCCCGAAGAGCTATTTACGAGCCTAGACAATCTTTCCTACTTGCCAAGTATTGAACACCATTGTTTCCATAGCGTTCAGTATGAACTTGATTTGCCAATAGATGAAATACATTGCCAGAAATATAAGCAGCGCTCACGCCATCAACCATTAGGTCAATTTGCCCAGAAAGCACCAAGGCCTTGACCTCGAAGGGATGTGTATGAGCATCCAGAAATCCGCCCGCCTCTCGCTCTACTAGGATTGGCTCCGGATATCCCTCCAAGACCAGCATGCTCAGAAATTGCTCTTTAGTCATAGAAAGCTCAAACAAGTTCACTGATTTCAATGAGATTTTGATCGGGATCGCGCAAATACACCGAATTAATCTTTGAGGTAGCGCCAGTCCGAATGATTGGACCCTCAATAATAGGCCAACTCTCCTTATTCAGCTTTTCAATCACTTGCACTAGAGGCCTATCAGCAATAAAACATAAATCCAAGGAACCCGGTGTCGGAATGTCTGCCTTAGGCTCAAACTCCTTGCCCTTAATATGCAAATTAATCTTCTGATTACCAAACTTAAATGCCTTGCGTTCAACTGGTGGCGTTCCACCAATAAAGCCCTCTAATTTCATCCCTAAAACTCGGGTATAAAAGTCCACGCATGCACTCTCATTTGCGGTAGTTAATACCAAGTGGTCTACATGATCAATCATCTAATTCAACTCTCTCAATCAGCTTCGATCTTTGCTGCTTTTACCACTGAGGTCCATCTGGTATTTTCAGTCTTAATAAACTCATCTAACTGCTTAGGGTTCATATAGACAGCCTCAGCACCCATCTCAACTGCCTTTTGTTTGAAGGCCGGCTCGGCCATTACCTTAGCGATTTCAGTTGACAGTTGATTGACAACAGGCGCTGGCGTATTGATTGGAGCAAAAACCGCAAACCATGATGTCGCATCTAGTTTTGGCAAACCTGCTTCGGCAGCAGTAGGAACATCAGGCAGGCTCTGCAAACGCTTCTTGCCTGTGGTTGCTAATGCGCGCAGTTTGCCAGTTTGGATATGAGGAATAAATGGTGGAGGCGTTCCAAATGTCAAATCAACCTGGCCACCCAATAAATCAGTTAATGCCGGCCCGGTACCCTTGTAAGGAATATGGGTCATTTTGATACCGGCCTGCTGCTCTAACATCGCGCCAGTAACATGCTGTAAGGAGCCATTACCCGAAGATGCGTAATTCAACTTTCCAGGATTTGCTTTTGCATAGGCGATGAGCTCATTCATCGTCTTAAATGGTAAGTCTGCACGTACCACCACAATTTGCGGTGCTGAGATCACATTCGCTACAGACTGAAAATCTTTAAGCTCCCATGGCAATGGATTTTTACTAACCAAAGGCGTAATAACGTGATAACCAGAATACTGAACCAGCAAAGTGTAGCCATCGGGATCAGCTTTCTTCACAGCTGCTGCTGCAATCGCACCAGATGCTCCCGCCTTGTTTTCAACCACAATCGTTTGGCCCAAAGCAGACCCAAGAGGTAGAGCCAACACCCTGGCTGTGAAATCTGTCGTACCACCCGGAGCAGAAGAAGCAATAAATGTAATCGGACGATTCGGATACTTGCCCGAATCCTGACCGTAACTAGAAATAGATACTTGACTCAACAGAATCAAGACCAAAAAGTTGATCTGAGAAAAATAGGTGCGCATTAGGTTAACTTTCAATTGAGGTAAATCAGATTAACGTAAATCTTCTACATAAGCAGGGGCGGGATGTAAATCACAGCTACTACCAGCCTTAGCAACCTGCCCTGGAACAGGATGTCCAACAATCAAGGGCAACTCACGAGCCAAGCCCAGTAATTTGGGGATATTGATGCCCGTATCGTAACCCATGGCATCGAGCATATGAATAGCATCCTCGCTAGAGATGTTGCCACTAGCGCCTGGCGCATAAGGACATCCGCCCAAGCCACCAAGCGAACCATCAAACCGAGTGATGCCTGACTGCACTGCTGCAAGCACGTTTGCTAATCCCATTCCACGTGTATTGTGAAAATGAAAGGTCAATTGCAAGTTGCCAAACTGCTTTTGTAAATCCTCTGCCATTTTTGCAACCTGAGCAGGATGCGCCATTCCTGTGGTATCGCAAATAGTGACGCCACGTACGCCTAGGTCTGCAAATCGTTGAACAAAATCTTCTACAACGCTTTGTGGCACATCACCTTCCATAGGGCAACCAAATGCAGTGGAAAGAGATACATTGATTGGAGTTCTGCCGTTTACATACTGGATCACCTCGGCTAATCCAGAAAAACTTTTTTCTCGACCCATTCGCAAATTGGCCAAGTTATGGGTTTCAGAAGTCGACATGACAAGATTGAATTCATCTGCGTGAGATTCAAAAGCGCGCTCGGCACCACGTAGATTAGGGACCAAAACGGTGTATTCAACACCAGATACACGCGAAATTCTGCCCATGACCTCTTCTGCATCACGCAGCATGGGAATAGCTTTAGGCGAGGTGAATGAGGTCACCTCAATCTTGGCGAATCCACACTGACTGAGTTCGTCTACCAGCTTGACCTTGTCATCCGTTGGAATGAAATTGGGCTCAATCTGAAATCCGTCTCTAGTCACAACATCATTGAAATAAATTCTATTCATAAGATTGAATCGCTTGCTTAAGTTGTTGATTATTTGGTGAAGGCAATACCGCGCTCTTTTAAGGATGCTACCTGAGCCTCTGTTAAGCCTATGCTGTGCAGAATTTCATCGGTATTCTCTCCAATATCGGGGGCCAAAGTTTTAATTGAGCCAGGCGTACGAGAGAGCTTGGGAATCACGCTTGGCACATCCAATCTAGTTCCATCGCGCATCTGAATACTTTCAATATTGCCACGGGCTTTGTAATGCGGGTCGCTGGCAATATCCGCTACGGTGTAAATTTTTCCTGCAGGAACAGCCACCGCATCTAGCAACTGTAGGGCTTGATCAGTCGTCATTGTTTGAGCCCAAACACCAATGGCTTGATCCAATTCTGCAACGCGCGCTACCCTGCCATCATTATTTTCAAGTGCTGGGTCATTCGCTAAATCTGCTCGGCCAATCAGATTCATCAAGCGCTTAAAGATACTATCGCCGTTCCCAGCAACCAATACATAACCACCATCCGCACAAAGGTATGCGTTGCTCGGGGCAATGCCAGGTAAGGCGCTACCGCCTGCCTCTCGAACTTCACCAAAGGCGCTGTATTCAGGCACCAAGCTTTCCATGCAATTAAAGACTGCTTCATATAAAGCAATATCAATTACCTGGCCCTTGCCACTCTGGTGACGCTCTTGAAGTGCCAATAAAATTCCAATCACACCATGCAAAGATGCCAGAGTATCGCCGATGCTAATGCCGACACGAACAGGTACTCTTCCTGGCTCAGCAGTTAAATGTCGCAAACCACCCATCGCCTCTGCCACTACACCAAATCCCGGCTTATCTCGATAAGGACCAGTTTGGCCATAACCACTAATTCTCAACACAATCAGCTTAGGGTTGAGCTCAAGCAATTTCTCTGGGTCAAGCCCCCAACCCTCTAGAGTGCCTGGTCGAAAGTTCTCGATCAGCACATCTGCCTCCTTGACTAAGGTGCGGACAATTTCTTGAGCTTCAGCTTGCTTTAAATCCAATGATAGAGAGCGCTTGTTTCGCGACTGAACTTGCCACCATACTGAAGTGCCATCTTTCAGTAAACGCCATTTTCGTAGAGCATCCCCTACTTTTGGCGGCTCAATCTTGATGACATCAGCACCAAAATCTCCCAGCGTTTTGGCGGCAAAAGGGCCGGCGATTAACTGACCCATCTCAATGACTTTTAATTTGGCTAAGGGCTCCATCTCCATCCTTAAATAGGCTATGTTTTAATAAATTATGCTCTTTTAGCCTGCTCAGGATTGAGCGCAGAACTAATTTGCTGGACATCCATTTGCTAATTGCTTTCCAGTAATGCGATCCTTAACCCAAGCTAGATACATGGGAGCTGAGACACCAGGAGTAGTGAAGTGATTTTGCTCTCCAGGCAACTGAATTCTCTGCACATTTGCACCCATAGCGCACATCTGCTTTTGATATAGCTCATGCTCAATTGGGGGAACTGCAGTATCTTTAGTGCCCCAGTAAATAACAACTGGTGCCAAAGGCTTAACTGGCTTCACACTGCCATCAATAAACGCTTTTACCCACGCCAAAGAGTTGCTAGGCTGCGGCTTCAATAAGGACTTGTACTTGTCTCCATAAGCATAATTAAAAGAATCCGCCATCACATGGACGCACTTATTGCTGGCCAATTTATCCACAAACTTTGCACCCTCATCAGTCAGGATGTCTGTCAACTTGAGATGCGGATATGCGGCTTGAGTACCCCAAAGACCCATTACATAGTGGGCGAATAAAAATATGTTCGGGACATTAGCCTGAGTAAATCCATTGATCAACTTATTCGCGCCAGCTTCATCGTTCGGCGGGTTGCGGAGCATCGCTGCTTGATCATCCGGCGCCAAGCCAACAAATCCAAGGTATTGAATGTTGTCGGCGGCAGTGCCTTGAAGGGTTTGGTAGTCAAGCAAACTTGCAGCAGCAATAATTGCTCCACCACCCTGCGACCAGCCATAAGCAATCGCTTTCTTGCCAGCGCCAAGCTCCTTCATTGAGCTTGCTGCTCTGACAGAATTAAGAACATCTCTACCATTGCTTGCAGCAACAGCATATTGATGTTTACCACCACCACCTAGCCCTTGATAGTCCGTGGCAACAATCACATAACCTTCCTTGATGAACTGCTCAACATTCGGAATACCGTAGTCAGTCCAAGAGTTGCCATCCGGCAAGAAATACTCGTTTAAGGGGGCAGTTGGATCAATCATTTGGGAAGGGCCGCAATTTTGAGCCGAACCCGTAGTGCCATGCGCCCAGGCCAAAATAGGTCTCCCTTCTTTTGGGGCGACTCCCAGAGGGGCAATAGCGACTCCCGTAGCAATGGTCTTACGCTCACCTACATCAGATGAAATATAAGCAATTCTCCATGCTTGCGCGCCCTTCACTGATGTTTTAATTTTCTCTTGCTTTACGACTTTCCCCAATTTTCCTTCGGGGCTCATTTTTATTACAGATTCATAAAAAGGAGGAAGCGGTGGATCTGCTTGTGCGCATAAAGGAGTTAAGCCAATAAAAAATAGGGGCAATAAAAATACCTTGAATACATTTTTCATAAAAAATCCTGTAAACACAATCAATCTAATAAATGCCCAGTCTTAACAAATATAGTACATCCCTCTTTACTGAAAGGCTGATGCAAACTCAGATGAGGGCTTCTGATCCATGAGCCAGCTGGGTAGCGCCCATGTTCATCTTCAAACACACCATCAACTACAAAGATTTCTTCGCCACCATAGTGCTTATGTGGATTGAAATAGGTTTGGGGAGCCCATCGAACCAAAGTTGATCCATTACCCTGCTGCATGAGCGGCATCACAGTAAGGCCAGGCACCATGCCTTGGTACCAAGGGGCTAATTTTGTATCAATAAGCTCTCGCTCCACATGCTCAGCTCCGAGATGTCGCAGTTTCACAAAAAGAGTGCATCCAGTTTTGCTATGAGGTGCATGAGAAGATCCAGGGGGATTCATGATGTAGGTGCCAGCCGGATAGTCGCCAGTTTCATCACTAAATATCCCATCAAGCACCAATATCTCTTCACCAAATTCATGAGTGTGCGTTGGAAAATGAGAATTGGGTAAATAACGAACGATCGAGGTTGCCTTTGCAATTTCATCGCCAATACGATCAAGCATGCGTCTCTCAATACCTGCTTCAGGGCTTGGAACCCAAGGTAAATCATGATGATTAATCGCGACTCTCTTACTGTAGTCAGAGTTGATATTCATTTATTACATTCAGATATTTGAAAAGATGCCTAAGCATAGCAAGCAATTTAAACAGACGCTAAGTAAACTTAACTAAGTCTATCAATAGTTTTTCTTGCAACATCTTTCATCCAAGCTTGCTTATTCCAATGCTCTTGGGCAAAAGCGTCAATCTCAGTCTTGTACTTCAAGGTAAGGCCAATCACATCCAAACCTTCCAAGAACATCCGGCGATGTCTTGCCGACATGACAAATGCGAACTCATGATAGGTAGTGCGAACCCTTAGACTCTCAATATCAATATCCAGACTGATTGGTGCGCCCTTATCATCAGCCTCTTTCATTAAGGCTTGCACTTGATCTTCAGGTAGAACAACTAACAATAGGCCGTTCCCCATTGCATTGGAGTAGAAAATCTCAGCAAAGCTAGAAGCAATGACTGCCTTAAATCCAAACTGCTGCATCCCCCAAACAGCATGTTCACGACTAGAGCCACATCCATAGTTTGGACCTGCAATCAAAACATCAGTTTTTGCATAAGCAGGCTGGTTCAAAAAGAAGTTTTGTTTTGGCTCTCCATACTCATCAAAGCGCAGGTCATAAAATAAGCCCTGCGCTAAGCCAGCCTTATCGATACCACGTAAAAACTGCTTTGGCATGACCTGGTCGGTATCAAAATTGGCAATACGCAATGCGGCAGCGTACCCATTAATTTTGGATAGCTTATGCATTTATAGCTCCTTGTAATTTACGCACATCCGTAATCTTGCCCGTAACTGCGGCAGCGGCAGCCATAGCAGGACTCATTAAATGGGTAATGGCGCCTCTACCTTGACGACCCTCAAAGTTCCGATTAGTTGTGGAGGCACAGCGTACGCCAGCAGCCAGAACATCATCGTTCATGGCAAGACACATAGAACAACCAGGCTTGCGCCATTCAAAACCAGCAGCAATAAGCTTGTCTGCAATCCCCTCTTTTTCAGCCTGAGCTTGAACAGCGCCAGAGCCAGGCACGACCATCGCTCGAACGCCAGCCACTACTTTGCGATCACCGATTGCAGCAAGCACATTCCGTAAATCCTCAATACGTCCATTGGTGCAAGAGCCGATAAATACGTGGTCAATTGGTGTGCCCTCTAATGTTTGACCATCAGATAACTTGGTATATCTCAATGCTTGCTCAAGACTCAGCTTATCAAGAGGATCTTGAATAGAATCCTTGGTTGGAATAGCAGCGCCAATAGCAATGGCTTGGTCTGGGCTTGTGCCCCAAGTCACAAAAGGCGCCATATCACTTGCATCAAATTCATATTCTTTTTCAAACTGAGCGTCTTTATCTGAATATAAACTTGCCCAATACGCCAATGCACGATCTTTCATCTCGCCCGCAATATCAGGACATCTTGCTAAGACATAATCAATGGCTGTTTTGTCTGGTGCAATTAAGGCCCCTCGAGCGCCTGCCTCCACTGCCATATTACATAAAGTAAAGCGCGCCTCGGTACTCAAATCCATTAGTGCGGATCCGCTGAACTCCACTACGTAGCCAATTGCACCTTTAGCCCCAATTTGACTAATGATGTTCAAGATCATGTCTTTAGAGGTAGTGCCAACTGGTAATGTGCCATTGATCTTGATGTGCATATTTTTAGCTAAGCGGTATACCAAAGTTTGGGTAGCTAGAACATGCTCAACTTCGGATGTGCCAATACCAAAACCTAGAGCCCCCAAGGCCCCATAGGTAGTGGTATGACTATCGCCACAAATGATCACCATGCCCGGACGTACCATGCCATGCTCTGGGGATACGACATGCTCAATACCTTGCAATGGATGATTGGTATCAAACAAAGGGATATTGTGCTTTACACAATTCTTCTTCAGGTTAAGGGCTTGCAATGAAGAGGCTGGATCAGCAATCTTTCTGGGCATTTCATTGTGGGTGGGGATGATGTGACTAACAACAGAGATGTTCTGCCCCGGAATGAGCACTTCACGACCTTTTTCATCCAGACCCGAAAACGCTTGTGGACTGGTGTATTCATTCATCAAATGTAAATCGCAGAAAAGAAGTACATGCTCCTCGTCCAAACTTACTACCGTATGTGAGTCCACCAATTTTTGGTATAGAGTTTTAGCGCCCATCAACTGTCCCGATTTAAAAATGTCATCACTTTTTCCAGCAGAATCTCTGGGGCCTCCTCAGGAAGATAGTGTCCACAAGGTAAGGTCTCGCCAGTCACGCTTCGACTAATTGCCTGCCATTCTTGAAGGGGCTTAAAGCATTGATTAACAACCCCGTCTGCACCCCAAAGTACCATCGTTGGCATCTCCAACTTCCTACCAGCTGCAATGTCTTCGCGATCGTGAATCAAATCAATTCCAGCTGCAGCGCGGTAATCCTCACACATGCCATGAGCTGCTCCAGGCAAAGCTATGCAGCGCATGTATTCAGCTAGAGCCCTGGAATCAAAGGGCTTTAGTCCGGCATGGCGTCTTCCCATTAAATCCCGAATATAAGCTGCGGGATCCGCTTCAATGAGTCGCTCTGGCAGCGGCGAAGGCTGTATTAAAAAGAACCAGTGCCAGTAGGCCTTGGCAAATGCATCATTGGTTTTTTCATACATAGAGAGGGTTGGAGCAATATCGAGCATGATCAAGCTGCTTACTAAGGCGCTATGATCCATCGCTAAACGATGTGCGACTCGCGCACCCCGATCGTGTGCCAGCACATCAAAACGATTAAATCCAAGTTGCTGCATGACCTCGACTTGATCCTGCGCCATCACTCTCTTTGAATAATTACTATGGTCACTTGTACCTTGTGGTTTAGAGGAGTCCCCATAACCCCGCAGGTCCGTCATTACTAATGTGTGCTTCTTCATGAGTTCTGGTGCAACCTTATGCCAAATGGCATGGGTTTGGGGATGTCCATGCAGCAGCAATAGTGGCGAGCCAGACCCACCCACATGACCAGCAATTTGAATCCCATTGACCTCAAAAACACGTGCCTGAAATCCAGGAAATAATGCATCTGATGACATAAGTACCATTCGTATATTGATTTATCCTACAGTAA
>CANGWT010000015.1 GCA_947457745.1 Burkholderiaceae bacterium
AAATGTCATTAACTTCACTCATGGCGCCCAATACATGTTGGGCGCCATGGTGGCATGGCTTGGATTAACACAAATTGGCGATTGGATTGGAGTGCCAGGTTTTCAATTAAATTATTTTGTGGCCCTAATATTGGCGCCACTACTCGTAGGACTTTTTAGCATGTTGATAGAGAAAACCATGCTAAAACGTCTTTACCATTTGGATCATTTATATGGCCTATTGCTAACCTTTGGTTTAGCTTTGGTGATAGAGGGCATGTTTCGCCATTGGTTTGGCGCACTAGGTAATAGTTATCCAGTGCCTGAGCTTTTGCAGGGCGGCTTGCGTGCTGGCGAATTATTCTTGCCCTACTACAGGCTTTGGGTTGTGTTCTTAGCCCTCATTGTTTGTTTTGCCACTTGGTATTTTATTGAGCGCACTAATCTAGGAAGTTTGTTAAGAGCGGGCACCGAGAATCCACGGTTACTGCAGGCCTTAGGCATCAATGTACCTCTGATAGTTACCCTTACCTATGGCGCTGGCTGTGCTTTGGCTGCTTTTGCTGGAGTAATGGCGGCGCCAATCTACCAAGTAACAGCCGTTATGGGCTCCAATTTAATTATTGTGGTGTTCGCGGTTGTTGTCATTGGTGGCATGGGCTCAATTGCTGGCGCTATTGTGACGGGCTTAGGGTTGGGAGTAGTTGAGGGGCTAACAAAAGTGTTTTACCCCCAAGCCTCGTCAGTCTCCATCTTCATTATTATGATTATTGTGCTCTTAATAAAGCCGTCCGGCTTGTTTGGAAAGGCGCATTAATGAAGCTCTCTAATATTAACAAGGTTTCTATAGTCATAATGGCTTTGTTGGCGATTGTTCCCTTCCAGGGATTCGTCTATGACCTTTTCATGATGAAGATATTTTGTTTTGCTATCTTGGCCGCCTCGTTAAATCTCTTACTAGGCTTTGCCGGCCTGCTTTCTTTTGGTCACGCTGCATTTTTTGGGACAGGCGCATACATAACCGCCCATGTTATGAAGGAGTGGGGTGTAACCCCGGAGTTTGGCTTGTTTTGTGGGGTACTTTGCGCAACAGTGTTGGGTTACATATTTGGCAGCCTAGCAATTCGGCGGCAGGGCATTTACTTTGCGATGATTACTTTAGCCCTCGCACAGGTTGTTTTTTTCGCAGCAACTCAATTGCCTTTCACAAACGGGGAAGATGGTATTCAAGGTGTTCCTCGAGGCATGTTCTTGGGTTTAGTTGACCTATCAAAATCAACCAATATGTATTACTTTTCCTTGGCTGTTTTTGTTTTAGCTTTTTTAATGATCAAGCGAATTGTGGGTTCGCCATTTGGTCAGGTTATGAAGGCCATACGAGAAAATGAGCCTCGCGCCATCTCTCTGGGTTATGACGTTAATCGCTATAAATTATTGGCCTTTACTTTATCTGCGGGGCTAGCGGGCTTAGGTGGGGGCTTAAAAAGCCTAGTTTTACAACTGGCCTCCCTCTCGGATGTGTTTTGGCACACATCTGGAGAGGCGGTCTTGATGACAATTTTGGGTGGAATTGGCACTCTTTGGGGCCCAATAATAGGGGCCGCTATTGTTGTTAACCTGCAAAACTACTTAGCCAACCTGGGTGGTTGGAGCACCATTATTACCGGCGTCATTTTTGTGGTCTGTGTTCTCGCCTTTAGGCGCGGGGTTGTTGGCGAGATCATTGCTCTCTATCAAAAATCTCAGCATAAAAACTAACTGGCTACGCGGAGGGCTGGGGCTATGTTGCGATATTGTGTGATGGCGGCCCTACTTGCTTCATCCAAAACATCCAAAGGCGTCCTTTGGGAGCCCTGAATAATCATCAGCGCATAAGGTTTTGCGAGCGCAGCTGCCTCCGAACATAAGCGAAACTCCTCGCCCTCGGCTGGGGATTGGTTGCGCCAATAATTAATGGCCGCCTCTAGCTCTTGAATGGTTAGGTACAACATGGCGACTAAATGCCTTATTTATCTTTGAGTGCAAGCATAGTGCCACGACATTTTTTTGCACCACAGCAGCACTCATAATCCTTTTTCATTTGCTTGGTAATGCGGCCATCAACCCCAAGGGAGTAGTCGTAAAAAAGCTCCTCGCCCACCTTAAGGTCTCTTTTGGCATAGATAAATACGCGAGGCTCGCCACCGAAGCTATCCTCTCGGGTTTCACAAATTGGCTTGCAGGAGTGGTTAATCCAGCGAGCCGCATTTCCACCATACTTCGCATCAATACAACGTCCATCTTCTAATGAAAAGTAAAAAGTATGGTTTGGGTCTTTGGGGTTGTGTGGGTGGCGCTTCTCTGCCAACCTCCAACTAATTCGCTCCCCTTTGTACTCAATAATGGCATCGCCTTTTTTAATCGCCTTCGCAACAAAAACGCCCTTTCCGTGAATGGGCGAAGACTTCACAACAATGCGCGAACGATCAATTTTTGGAGCTGCTAATTTCTTTTTGCCCATTTAAATCAAACATCCAAGTTGCGCGCTATTAAAGCATTTTTTTCAATAAATGCGCGGCGCGGCTCCACCTCATCACCCATTAGGGTGGTAAAGACCTGGTCAGCAGTAATTGCATCTTCAATTTTGACTTGGAGAAGGGTGCGGGATCCCGCATCCATGGTGGTTTCCCAGAGCTGTGATGGGTTCATTTCGCCAAGGCCTTTGTATCGTTGACGACTTAAAACGCGCTCAGCCTCAGAAAGCAGCCAAGCAAAGGCCGCCCTAAAGTTTTGAATAGATTGCTCTTTTTGATTTTTGTCAGGGTCACCACGGCGAACCTTCGATCCCGGCAACACCTTGCCAGAAAGCACTGCTGCAGCATTTGATAGGCTTTGATAGTCATCACCATGAACAAAATCAGAGTTGATTGCCGACAGCTTCAAGTTGCCATGAATACGGCGAGATAACAGCAATTTATAGCGATCTGTGCGCTCTTCTTTTTGAACAATGATTTCAGGTGGAAGCGCTAAAGGATTCAAAGAGTCAGCAAGTGCGATACGCAAGCGCTCAGCAGATTCTTGAGCCGACTTTTCTGTATCTAAGTTCAATTGAGTACCAGAGGCAATGGCGCGCAAAGCATCTTCATCGATAGTGCGCGATAAGCGATCAACAATAGACTGAATCACTTGATAGTGTTTAGCTAACTCATCTAATGCAGCACCCTCAATGACCTCACCCGTGGGGGTTTGGAGTGATGCTGACTCAAGAGCAATTTTTAGAAGCAGCTGATTCAGTTCGGCATCATCCTTTATATATTGCTCATTTTTACCAAACTTCACTTTATATAAAGGTGGTTGAGCAATATAGATGTGGCCGCGCTCAATTAACTCGGGCATTTGTCTATAGAAGAAGGTGAGTAAAAGTGTGCGTATGTGACTTCCATCTACGTCCGCATCGGTCATGATGATGATGCGGTGATAGCGGAGTTTGTCCGCTTTGTATTCTTCCGCGCCAATACCCGTTCCAAGCACGGTAATTAAAGTAACCACCTCTTGGCTTGCCAACATTTTGTCGAAGCGAGCCTTCTCCACATTCAGAATTTTTCCTTTAAGAGGAAGAATCGCCTGGAAGCGACGGTCTCGGCCTTGCTTTGCGGAGCCGCCCGCAGAGTCTCCCTCGACAATAAATAATTCGGACTTGGTAGGGTCCTTTTCTTGGCAGTCCGCCAACTTTCCAGGAAGCCCCAGGCCATCTAGAACTCCTTTACGGCGAGTCATGTCACGAGCTTTGCGGGCCGCTTCGCGAGCACGGGCTGCATCTACTATTTTTCCGCACAGAATTTTGGCGTCAGCTGGGCGCTCCTGCAAATAGGCGCTCAAGGCTTCAGCAACAATCTCCTCCACTGGGCCGCGAACCTCACTAGAAACTAACTTATCTTTTGTTTGGCTTGAAAATTTTGGCTCAGGGACTTTAACGGACAAAACACAGGCAAGGCCTTCGCGCATGTCGTCACCAGAAATTTCTACCTTAGCCTTCTTGGCAACCTCATGCTCATCGATATATTTATTAATCACGCGAGTCATCGCCGCGCGTAAGCCTGTTAAATGGGTGCCACCATCGCGCTGAGGGATGTTGTTGGTAAAGCATAAAACTTGTTCACTAAAACTATCGTTCCACTGCATTGATACCTCAGCGGTGATATTGCCACCTAAATCTGATGGGCGAATGCCTTCAGCGTAAAAAATATTAGGGTGTAAAACATTTTTTGTTTGATTGATGTATTCAACGAAACCTTTTACACCACCAGAGAAGGCAAAATCTTCTTCTTGACCAGAGCGCTGATCAATTAATTTAATATGAACACCGTTATTTAAAAATGAGAGTTCACGGATACGCTTAACAAGTATCTCGTAGTGAAACTCGATGTTTCCAAAAATAGTCTCATCCGCCAAGAAATGAACCTCTGTACCAGACAGGGTTGTGTCGCCGGTAATAGTGATTGGCGATGTAGCAACACCATTTTCCTCTTGAATGTTGCGATTCTGGATAACGCCGCGTGCAAACTCCATATAGTGGGCTTTGCCATCGCGACGAATAGTGAGCTTTAGCCATTTAGAGAGTGCATTTACACAGCTAACACCTACGCCATGTAAGCCACCAGAAACCTTATAACTATTCTGATCAAACTTACCACCAGCATGCAACTCCGTCATAACGATTTCAGCTGCACTTCTTTTTGGTTCATGCTTATCGTCGTACTTAATGCCAGTTGGAACACCGCGACCGTTATCAACTATGGAAATGGAGTTATCGGTTTGAATGACAACCGTAATTTCAGAGCAATAGCCTGCGAGCGCTTCATCAATAGAGTTATCTAAAACTTCAAAAACTAAGTGGTGTAAGCCTGTACCATCAGAGGTGTCTCCGATGTACATTCCTGGACGTTTGCGAACAGCCTCAAGACCTTCTAAGATTTGAATTGATGATGCACCATACTGCTCTACTACTTTTTTTTCTTCAGTCATTTTTTTCTAAATTAAATACGCATTGGCATCACAACATACTTGAAGTCTTCAGAACCTGGCAAGGTAATTACCGCACTACTGTTGGCATCACCCAGGCTAATTTGAATTTTTTCATTCTTCAAGTTTGATAAAACATCTAATAAATAACTTACGTTGAAGCCAATCTCAACAACATCACCACTGTATTCAGTTTCAATCTCTTCTTGCGCCTCTTCTTGCTCGGCATTGGTTGATTGAACGGTGATTCGATTTGATGACAAAGAAAAACGTACACCTTTAAATTTATCGGTTGTTAAAATTGCAGCGCGCTGTAGTGCAGATTGCAAAATATCACGCCCTACAACCAATGAGTTTTTATGACCTTTGGGAATCACTCGCTGAAAATCCGGGAATTTACCCTCAACTAACTTTGAGATTAATTCGATATCACCAAAAGTAAATTTCACTTGATTAGATGTGAGGCTCATCTCCAACATCTCATCTGAGTCTTCGAGTAGGTGTTGACACTCAAGAATAGTTTTGCGAGGAATGATGATTTCTTGTCTTTGCCCAGAGCCTATTGGAGCCTCGGTCAACTCAACCTGAGAATAGGCTAAGCGATGCCCATCGGTAGCCACGGCAATCACCTCTTTACCCTCCACTACCAATAACATCCCATTAAGGTAATACCGAATATCTTGCTGCGCCATGGCGAAATGAACTTGACTAACTAACTGACGAAAACTCTTTTGAGTCATTCTCCAGCTCGCAGTAACCTCACCAACACTTTGCATTACAGGAAATTCTGTCGCAGATAAGGTTTGCAAAGAAAAGCGACTCTTACCGCTTTGCACGACCATCTTATTGTCTTTAAGGTTAAGAGCCACCGGCCCTTCTGGGAGTGCACGCAAAATATCAAGTAGCTTTCTAGCCGCAACGGTAGTGGTGACATCCTCAGCACCAACACCAAAACTTGCATTCGTAGTAATTTGGATTTCAATATCTGTTGATATAAAAGAAATTTTATCGCCTTGCTTTTTGAATAACAGGTTTGCCAAGATAGGCAGAGTGTGTCGACGCTCAACAATGCCACTCACAACCTGAAGTGGTTTTAATAAACTATCCCTTGAAGTGTTTACGAGTTGCATTGCTTTTAAATCCTTGTATATATCTTATTAGTAGTAGTAATAAGGCTTGTTATTTCGGTGGATAAGTCAAAAATTGTATTAAAAACAACCGATTAAAACTAAAAAACCCTGTGGAAAACTTTTGTATAAACCGTGCATAAATATTGGATAACTTTTTATCAACACCCTATTTTTGCATGAAGCGCCACCTTTCCACAATTTATCCACTCACAATCCCCAAACTTATTCGTTGAGCTATCCACAACCTTATCCACAGGCAAAAAACCTAAGATTTTAGGGTTTGTTCGATAACGTGGATTTCGTGGTTAAGTTGCCCATCGTGAGAGCGCTCTTCACCAATCTTCCTAACCGCATGGAGAACAGTTGTATGGTCCCGCCCCCCAAACAGCTCACCAATTTCTGGTAGGCTTTTCTGGGTTAGCTCTTTTGCCATAAACATAGCAATTTGCCGTGGCCGAGCAATGTTTGCAGGACGCTTCTTGGAATACATGTCGGCAACCTTGATGCTATAAAAATCAGCTACCGCCTTTTGTATATTGTCGACTGATATTTGCCGATTTTGTATGGACAAGAGGTCCTTTAAAGCCACGCGGGCCACCTCAATCGTGACCTCTTTGCCGTGGAAACGAACAAACGCCAAAATCTTTCTTAGCGCGCCCTCTAATTCTCGGACGTTAGATCTAAGGTGCTTGGCCACAAAGAAGGCCACATCCTCACTCATGGGAATGCCCTCACTCAAAGCCTTCTTCATAAGAATGGCAACCCGCATCTCTAGTTCTGGCGGTTCAATGGCTACAGTTAAGCCAGAATCAAAGCGGGAAATAAGGCGGTCATCAATTCCGGCCATTTCTTTTGGATAGGTGTCGCTGGTAATAATGACCTGAGCTTTGTTACTTAAAAGTGCCTCAAAGGCGTAAAAAAACTCTTCTTGAGTTCTTGATTTACCACTAAAAAATTGAATGTCATCAATCAACAACAGGTCTAATGAGTGGTAATAACGCTTAAAGCGATCAAACGCCTTTTGTTGATAGGCCCTAACCACATCAGAGACATATTGTTCGGCGTGAATGTAACGAATCCGAGCGCTCGGCTTTTCTTTTAGAAGGTGATTCCCAATCGCATGAATAAGGTGGGTTTTGCCCAACCCTACCCCGCCATACAAAAACATGGGGTTATATGAGGTGCCAGGGTTGTGGGCAACCTGGATCGACGCAGCTCTGGCCAACTGATTTGCCTTACCGGTCACAAAAGTATCAAAGGTAAGGCTGGGGTTCAGTTTGGAGTGATCTTCAATCTCAAAAGCCTGCTCCTCGGTGGAGTTATTGTCTGTGACCGCAATAAACTCTTGCTGCTCAGGCGACTCCTGGATTGTGGCAACTCCCGCCGCCTGGGTGCTCAAACCCTCTACACTAAGTACAAAGCTGAGGTTGATTGGGCGACCAAAATACTGATCGGCCAACTCTTGGATGCGGTCAGAGAACGTTTTCTTAATCCAGTCAAGCTTAAATCTGTTTGGCGCTCCTACAACGAGTGATTGCTCACTTTCATCAAAAGAAACCAAGTTTAAGGGCTGGATCCAAGTTTTAAACTGTTGGGGGGAAAGCTCGCGAGCAAGTGCGCCAAGTGCACCGTCCCAAAACCCCAGTGGGCTGAGTGAGTTCAAAGTGATAGGGTTCTGTAAGTTGCTCATATTTTTAGAAGATTCATTGTAGCGATCCCATAAAGTTATCCACAAGCTGGAAAAGCGTGGAAAACCTGTGGATAACTTGTGAACAAAGCAAAAAAAACCATACAAATTAGAGGTTTACTAAATTAACGCCAAATAAATAGAGAAAAATACCTATATATTCTTCTCTAGCGGTTGACCTTTTGCCGGGCAACAAGGAAAATACTGGGTTTTGCAGGATGAATCATGAAAAGAACATACCAACCCTCAGTAACACGTCGTAAACGCACTCACGGATTCCGTATTCGTATGAAAACCAAGAGTGGGCGTGCGGTGTTAAACGCCCGTCGTGCCAAAGGTCGCAAACGCCTCGCAGTTTAATTTAGCAGTTGAATAGCGCTAGGATTTCTGAATTACTAAAAACACGCCCCAAGACAAGTTTGTGTTGGGGTTTGTATTTGGCATCCCCGAACCAGGGCGCAAAACCAGATTTGGGTATTGCGGTAGCTAAAAAACTAGCTAAACGTGCGGTAGATCGCAACCAATTAAAACGCATGATCCGTGAGTTGGTTAGAAACGCTCAAGCAACAAGCCTTAATAGTGATGTTGTGGTGAAGCTAAAAAAACCAATTGGTCGTGAAACGCGCGGCAAACTCCGAAGTAAAGAAAAAGAAGGCTTGCGAACCCAAATTGCAGGGCTAATTTAACGTGCACCTAATTAACAAATTGGCTATTCAGGTTGTGAGGCTCTATCAAATAACCCTCAGCCCCTTCGTCGGCATGCACTGTAAATTTACACCATCATGCTCACAATACGCCTGCGATTGTTTTGCCAATTACGGATTTTTAAAAAGCTTTAGGCTCATGGTGTGGCGCATTTTGCGTTGCAATCCATGGTCACAAGGCGGACATGACCCTGCAGCAAAACCAACATCTCATCATTATTAAGCGAACGCAAATGGACTTTAAAAAAACAATTCTTTGGGCGGTCTTCTCCATGTCGGGCCTATTGCTGTATAACAACTGGCAGGTTCATGAGGGTAAGCCATCGATGTTTGGTGGGCCTCTAGCAACCGCTCCAGCGCCTACTGATAAAGCTGCAGCCACAAGCAGGGCCGATGTTCCCGCCCAGTTGTCGAGCACACCAGCCATAGCAACAACGCCAATTATTAATGGTGACTTAATGGAGGGCGGGGAAAAGTTCACACTACAGAATGATGTTCTTGTGTTGAAAATTAGCTCAAGCGGTGCAAATGTTGTAGATGCAAAGTTACTAAAATCTTTAACAGCAGAAAATAAGCCCGTTGAGTTGTTTCAATACACGCCAACACACAAATACTTTGCGCGCTCCGGTTTGATTTCTTTAAACAGCGACCTTCCAAACCACACCAGCACCTTCAAGTTAGTTCAATCTGGAAAAGATGAGTCAGGCCGCCCATTTATTATTTTCGTCAGCGAGCGCAATGGCGTTAAGCTTGAAAAAACCTTCCTCCTAAACTCGGGCAGCTATGTTGTGGATGTTGGCCATCGCATTACCCAAACTAGCAATAATCCCAATCCTCTTGTTCTTTACACAGAGATTGTTCGGGATGCCTCCCAAGAGCAAAAAATCGGCCCTTTTGATGGCGCCTTCTCAGCAAGCACATTTACTGGACCAGCAGCCTACACAGATAAAGAAAAGTTTAATAAGCTCGAATTCACGGCAATTGATAAGAACAAAATCACCATCCCTACTCAGGTAGCTGCCGGTGAACCTGCATGGATCGCAATGGTTCAGCATTATTTTGCAAGCGCCTGGATCCCAAGCGATAAGGTAGTACGCGATATTTACGCCAACAAAATTGACAACAATCTGTACCGAATCGGTATGCAAACTCCTTTAGGGGTGGTCCCTGCAGGCTCCACTGTTGTAGAAAAAGCCAAACTATTTGTCGGCCCGCAAGAAGAGCGTGTGCTAGAAACCATTGCCCCTGGTTTTGAGTTGCTGAAAGATTATGGTTATTTAACCATTTTGGCGAAACCTATTTTCTGGCTCTTGGACAACATTCATTCTTATGTTGGTAATTGGGGTTGGTCAATTATTCTATTGACCATCCTAATTAAGTTGGTGTTCTTCCCGCTTTCAGCAGCAAGCTATAAATCTATGGCGCGCATGAAGGAAGTACAGCCTCGCCTAGTTGCCATGAAAGAGCAGTTCAAGGGTGAGCCACAAAAAATGAATCAAGCCATGATGGAGATGTATCGCAAAGAAAAGATCAACCCCTTGGGCGGTTGTTTGCCGGTGGTGATTCAGATTCCAGTATTTATCGCTCTGTACTGGGTGCTATTGTCATCTGTTGAGTTGCGTGGCGCCCCTTGGATTTTGTGGGTTCACGATCTCTCGTTACCAGACACATCCATTAGTGATTTGATTGGCTTAAACTCAATTCCAATTGGAATTTTGCCAATCATCATGGCCGCCTCTATGTTTGTGCAAACCAAACTTAACCCAACACCACCAGATCCAATTCAGGCGAAGGTGATGATGTATATGCCCCTAGTATTCTCAGTCATGTTCTTCTTTTTCCCCGCAGGCCTGGTTTTGTATTGGGTGGTGAATAACTTGCTGTCGATTGCTCAACAATGGCAGATCAATCAAATGTTTGGAAAGAAGCTGGTTAAATAAATTTTTAGCAGCCAATAAATAAATAAGGAGTGCCCGCAATGATGACGAGAAAGCTGCCCATCATTGCGCTTGCCACAGCACCAGGCAAGGCTGGTATTGGGGTCATTCGTATTAGCGGACCCCAGCTTTTGCCTATGGTCACAGCTTTATTTAATAAAGCACTTACACCCCGGCAGGCAAGCTTGCTCACACTTCGAGATGCGCAGGGTAAATCGATCGACCAACTTCTTGCTATTTACTTTGCAGCCCCAGCCTCTTTTACGGGTGAAGATATCTTAGAGCTGCAATGCCACGGTGGCCCACAACTTTTAGAGTTGGTCATGAAGCGATGTCTCGAGTTGGGAAAAGATCAAGGATTGGTTGTTGCTGAGCCAGGCGAATTTTCTTTACGGGCCTACCTTAATAATAAAATCGATTTAGCCCAAGCTGAGGCGATAGCAGATTTAATTGATGCACAAAGTGAGGCGGCGGTTCGTGGCGCAGCGCGCTCCTTACAGGGGGCTTTCTCAAATGACATCAACAGCTTGATTGAAGAGATCACCCAGTTGCGCATTTTGGTGGAGTCTACTCTAGACTTTCCTGAGGAAGAGATTGAGTTCTTAGAGAATGCACAAGCTCGTGAACGCCTAGCAGCAGTAATGCAAAAGTTGCATGCGCTGAGGGAGGGAGCGAAACAAGGCAAGATTTTGCGTGACGGCATTCAGCTGGTTTTGGCTGGCGCGCCTAACGTTGGGAAAAGCTCTCTTCTGAATCGCCTAGCTGGCGAGGAGGTAGCGATTGTTACACCTATCGCTGGAACCACAAGAGATCGTGTCAAGGAGAGCATTACCATCGGCGGTGTTCCTATGCACATTATTGATACCGCAGGCTTACGTGAAACCAGCGATCTAGTTGAGGCAAAAGGCATCGAAAGATCATGGGAGGCTATTCAGGCAGCAGACCTAGTTATTTTTCTGCAAGATCCAAGCGCTACAGAAACAAGCAAAAGTGCCGAAATTTTGGAGCTAAAGGCTCAGATATTGAAAGCGCTCCCCCCAAAGTGCCCCGTGTTGGAGGTCAACAACAAATCGGATTTGTTGGATAGCCCCATTCCCAATCAAGAGGAAAAACGACCTCTGTTCATTTCAGCCAAGACGGGCGAGGGCATTGAGGCTCTAAAACAAAAAATCTTAGAGCTGGTAGGTTGGGGCGGCTCTCAAGAAGGTGTGATTGTGGCGCGTAGGCGTCACTTAGACTGCTTAGACAGGGCCTCTACCCATCTAGATCAATCTCAACAATTTGCCGCTAATGGCAATATATCGCTGGAGTTATTTGCAGAAGAACTCCGTTTAGCACAAGATCAGCTCGGACAAATTACTGGGAAGCTGCTGCCAGACGATCTTTTGGGAAAGATATTTAGCCAATTTTGTATTGGTAAGTAAAAGGCTTGCCCTTGGCGGGCTTACTGATAAAAAAGACGCCCAAAATGTTAAAATAGTGCGATCAAAAAAATTACATTTCATAGGACTCTCATGACTATCAACACCAATGCACCTGAGTACGTAAAAAACCAAAAACTGATTCAATGGGTTGCAGATGTAGCCGCCTTAACCAAGCCAGACAAAATTCGCTGGTGCGATGGTTCCCAGGCTGAATATGATGAATTTTGTGAGTTGTTGGTAAGCGTAGGTGTGTTCAAGCGCCTCAACCCTGCTAAGCGCAAAAACTCATTCTTAGCTTTGTCAGATCCTGATGATGTGGCTCGCGTTGAAGATCGCACATTTATCTGCTCTGCAAATAAAGAGGATGCGGGCCCCACAAATAATTGGGTAGACCCAGCCGAGATGCGCGCAACCCTTCAGCCATTATTTGATGGTTGTATGCGTGGTAGAACAATGTATGTAGTGCCATTCTCTATGGGCCCAATCGGCTCCCCAATCGCTCACATTGGCGTTGAACTGTCCGACAGTCCGTATGTTGCGATCAATATGCGGCTGATGACTCGTATGGGCCGCGCTGTTATTGATCAGCTTGGCGTTGCCGGCGAATTTGTTCCCTGTATTCATACTGTCGGCAAGCCTTTAGCGGCTGGCGAAAAAGATATGGCTTGGCCTAATAACAAAACCAAGTACATCGTTCACTATCCAGAAACGCGCGAAATTTGGTCTTTCGGTTCTGGTTATGGCGGCAATGCTTTGTTGGGTAAAAAATGTTTTGCATTGCGTATTGCATCCAACATGGGGCGTGAGCAAGGTTGGCTCGCAGAGCATATGTTGATTTTGGGCGCAACATCGCCTGAGGGTAAGAAATACCACATTGCTGCAGCATTCCCATCGGCTTGCGGCAAAACCAACTTCTCAATGATGATCCCGCCAAAGGGGTTTGAGGGCTGGAAGGTAACCACCATTGGCGATGACATTGCTTGGATTAAACCCCGCAAAGACCCGGCTACCGGAAAGACTCGTTTATTTGCAATTAACCCTGAATCAGGATACTTCGGCGTTGCCCCTGGAACAAATCGATTAACTAATCCAAATTGCATAGACTCCCTGAATCAGGATGTGATCTTTACCAATGTTGGCTTAACTGATGATGGCGATGTGTGGTGGGAGGGTTTAACTGATGTTCCCCCAGCACATTTAATTGATTGGCAGGGTAAGGACTGGACTCCAGCAGACGGCGCTGCTGGACGCAAGGCCGCCCATGCTAACTCAAGATTTACTATGGCCGCCACCAATAACCCAGCGGTTGATCCTCATTGGGACGACCCTGAAGGCGTTCCAATTGATGCCTTCTTGTTTGGGGGCCGTCGTTCTACCACCGTTCCATTGGTAAGCGAGGCTCGTGATTGGGTTGAGGGTGTTTACATGGCCGCAACAATGGGCTCCGAGACTACTGCCGCGATTACTGGTGAAGTTGGCGTTGTGCGTCGCGATCCTTTTGCGATGATTGCATTTGCTGGCTATAACATGAGCGATTACTTCCAGCACTGGTTAAACATTGGTGAAAAACTTGCAGCCGAAGGTGCGGTATTGCCAAAAATCTATTGCGTTAATTGGTTCCGCAAGGATGAGGATGGCAAGTTTGTTTGGCCTGGATATGGCGAGAATATGCGTGTTCTCTCTTGGATCTTGGCTCGCGCCGAAGGTAGCGCAAAGGGCTCGGAAACAGTCTTCGGGATCTCTCCGGGGCACGCAGATATGCACTGGGATGGCATCGATTTCTCCGCCGAAAAGTTTGAGAAGGTAATTGCTGCCTCAGTTGATGAGTGGAAGAGTGAGCTCAAATTACACTCTGAATTATTTGATCGCTTAGGCGATCGCCTGCCCAAAGAGCTCTTAGAGATGCGGGCAAAAATTGAGAAGCGCTTAAACGCCTAGGCACCCCCTAGATGTTGAGATGTCTTTTTAAAAGCATCGTTATTTAATGACTTCACCCCAACACCATGACATCGTGGTGGTTGGGGCTGGCATTGCAGGCGCAAGTATTGCCAGCGAGCTCCTCGAGCGCGGCCAAGCAGTTTGCATTGTTGATTCTGCCCCGCACCCTGCATCAGCATGTTCAAGTCACGCATACGCTATTGCTCATCCCCATGTTGGTCGAGGCGCCCCTCGCTTACTACGCTTAACGCACATTGCATTTTTGATGGCGGAGGCCCGCTGGGGCAAGACTTGGAAGCGGCATGGCATTTTTCAGCCAAATAAGGGGGACAAAGCCTTTCGTCGTGATGATGTCACCAGTTATTTGAAATCACTTAATCTCGATGAGGGCATAGCCCAAGCACTTTACGCGGATGAGGCAGCACAACTCTGCGGCATTAATCAAGATGGTATTTGGCTTCCGCGGGGTGCGTCACTAAACTTATCTGAGGCAACACGGGATGCGCTAAAGCCCCACCCAAAGCTGACGTGCTGCTGGAATACTTCTGTGGCTAGATTAGAGAAAGTCAATGTGGGTTGGAAATTATTGGGCCGCCAGGATGAGACCATCATGACTGCTGGCAAAGTCATTATTGCAGCAGCGCTCGAAACTAAAAATTTAGCGGCCAGCATCGATGTACGACTTCCCCTGAGGCCGGTACGTGGACAGCTAAGCATCTTTTCTGTTGCTGCAAAAAATTCTTGGGCAGCTAAACTGCCGCGCACAGCCATATCGGGCGACGGCTATTGTTTGCCGGTTAAGCAATTGCCCGATGGAAATTATCAATGGATAGTGGGCTCTAGTTTTGATGAGGGAGAGTCTGACCCCCAAGAGTGGGACTCAAGCGACGATTTTAATCGCGAGCAGGCAAAAGGGTTATTGAATTACCCAGAGGGTGATATTAATCAACTTCAAAAGGCGGGAAGCTTTGTGGGCATTCGTTGTGTTGCGGGCGATCGCTTGCCGATCATTGGTGTGCTGACTCAACGCCCAGGGATATTTTTAGCAACAGCCCTGGGGTCTAGAGGCGTCCTTTGGTCAGCTTTAGCGGCTAAGCTGATTTCGGCTCAAGTGCTTGAAGATGATTTCGCTTTGCTAGCACGTTTAGGTTTTGCTGCAGACTTGGTAGCTGCACTTGCACCTGCTCGCTTCTTCGCTGGAGCTTTAGTTGCAGCCCCAGCTTTGGGCGCTTTAGCTTCAAACTCAAAACCAATTTTACCATCTGCACCCAAGGCAAGATAAGCCTTAAAGCCACGGCCAGTACGGTTAGATTTGAAATTAGTGAGTAAATCTGTTTTGCCCTCGGTGAGCAATTTTTGAACTTGCTCAGCAGAAATTTCTTGTTGCAAAACGACCTTACCGGTTTTGAAATCACATGACTTATCTGGACCAGTGTTTCTTTCGCACAAGTAGCGCATGCCATCTTCGTATACAGCACCAGAACACTTTGGACATACGCCTAAAGCTTGGCGGCCAGTAAAGTCGATTGCTTCAGATTCATCATCTTGAGTATTGCCAAAATCAAACTCAAGCTTAAAGCCCGCGTTTGGATAATCAGCATCATCTTCAGGGATTTCGCTTAACTTAATAATTGCCGCAAATGGTCTGCCCATCTTGCTGCGGAATCCTTGCAATGGCCCAATCGTTTTTTCTCGCAACAGTTCTTCGACCTCAGGATATTCAAACGCGCGCCCACCGGGAGTTTTGCTAATCGTAAAGCCACACTTCTCGCATGCAAAGCGGCGATAGTTTTCTTTAACGGCGCCTTTGCAGTGAGGACACGGCGTAGACATAGTTGCATAGTCACCAGGAATAGTGTCGCTGTCATACTCTTTAGCGCGCTTGACGATGCGTTGCGTCATCTGCGCAATTTCTTGCATGAAGGTATCGCGATTCATCTCACCACGCTCAATCAGGGAGAGTTTATTTTCCCAGCTACCTGTAAGATCAGGCCTTGTTAGCTCTTCAACATCTAAGCCGCGCAAGAGTGTCATCAATTGGAATGCTTTGGCGGTAGGTATCAGCTCTCGTGCTTCGCGCACCATATACCTCTCTGCTAGCAGGCCTTCAATGATGGCAGCACGGGTTGCGGGTGTGCCCAAGCCTTTTTCGGCCATCGCTTCACGCATATCATCATCATCTACCCACTTACCAGCACTTTCCATTGCCGACAGTAAAGTGGCCTCGGTATAGCGCGCTGGCGGTTTTGTTTTTAATGGGATCGCTGCAATAGATTCATTTTGGACGGTTTCACCTTCTTGAACCGCCACTAATTCATCATCCGCTTGATTGGATCTACCGTATACCGTTAACCAACCCGGAGAGACCAGCACGCGACCCTCGGTCTTAAAGTGATGTCCAGATGCTTCGGTAATGCGAGTAGTGACGCGGAATTCAGCTGCAGGATAAAACACTGCTAAGAAGCGGCGGACAACTAAGTCATATAGCTTTTGCTCTGGTTCGCTTAGAGTCTTTGGAGACTCTAGGGTAGGAATGATCGCAAAGTGATCGGATATTTTTGAGTTATCAAAAATACGTTTGTTTGGTTTGATCCAGCCATATCCTGCTTTGCCTTTCGGATCCTTGGGATCGCCTTGTAAGATTTGTTTGGCGAAGGGGCGATATTCTTGTGAGTTCTCAACCAAGTTTTCCATCGTCTGCTTCACGGTATCTAGATAATCTTCGGGAAGGGCCTTAGCATCAGTACGTGGATAGGTCAGCACTTTATGGCGCTCGTAGAGCGCTTGAGCTAAGCCTAAAGTATTTTTAGCAGAGAAGCCAAAGCGCGCATTTGCTTCACGTTGTAGGCTTGTTAAATCAAACAGTTGGGGTGCTAATTGAGTTGCTGGCTTGGCTTCTTCTTTGACGCTCGCTTTTTTATCGCGACACGCAGCCACGATGCTTTGCGCGGCAGCTTCACTCCAGAGACGATTCTCACGAGCATCTGGAGTTGTGGCATCTTTCTTAAATTTAGGATCAAACCAGCGTCCTTCATATACGCCGGCTGCAGCAATAAACTCCGCCTTTACTTCCCAATAGTCTTTGGAGATAAATTTCCGAATGAGCTCTTCACGCTCAACCACAATTGATAGCGTTGGTGTCTGTACTCGACCAACTGTGGTCAGAAAGAATCCACCACTCTTGCTGTTAAACGCGGTCATCGCCCGCGTACCATTGATGCCAACTAGCCAATCCGCTTCAGAGCGACAGCGTGCCGCATCTGCAAGAGGTTGCATGTCCTCATCGCTGCGCAGAGAGGCAAAGCCATCGCGAATTGCTGCAGGCGTCATGGACTGCAGCCAGAGCCGCTTAACAGCCTGCGGTGCTTTTGCATGTTGTGCAATGAGGCGGAAGATCAACTCACCTTCGCGACCCGCGTCACATGCATTAATGAGCCCATTGATATCTTTGCGCTTAATGAGTTTTTGTAAAACCTTCAGCCGCGATTCAGTTTTAGCGATCGGGCGTAAGTCAAAATAGGGCGGCACAACTGGAAGGTTCGCAAAGGACCATTTGCCACGTTTGACATCAAATTCTTCAGGCGCGGCTATTTCCAAGAGATGGCCAACCGCAGAAGAAATAACAAAGTCATCACTCTCGAAATAGTCCTCATATTTAGTGAAGCCACCCAATGCCTTGGCAATGTCATTCGCAACGGAAGGTTTTTCCGCAATGATCAGGGCCTTAGGGTGATCAACGCTTGAAGTCTTGGGACTGTTTTTTTTGGTAGATGCTTTAGTTGCCACGCGTTTTGCCTAAATTTGAGCTTGAAATGATGTTTTTAATGGGTGAAAACGGGTAACCAATTTAA
>CANGWT010000016.1 GCA_947457745.1 Burkholderiaceae bacterium
CTTTCAAAGCATCCTTGGCGTCTTGATGATGAAAAATTACTTTATCCATTTTATGAAAAGTTAGCAAAATGGAGTAAAGACAAGCCAAGCTTGGCAAACGTCTGTGTTCACAAGGGTCTTTATCCACCATCTGTCACGCAGCAATATCCCCACTTATTGGCTTATGCGAAAGTAGATGATGTTGCGAAAGCCGCTAAAGATTGGCCTCAATTAAATTTTGTTATTTACCATTCTGCTTTTCGTTATACAGGCGGAACCTGGGATATAGGTTGGGAGCAATTTAGACAATCTGGTCGAATTGATTGGGTGACCGATTTAGCTCAGATTCCACAACAAACGGGCGTCAAGAATGTCTACGGTGATTTAGGTCAAATTTTTGCTCAAAGCACTATTGCTGAGCCAAGGTTATGTGCTGCGATGTTGGGCCAGCTAATTCAAGGCTTGGGAGCCGACCATGTTGTTTGGGGTACGGACGCCATTTGGACTGGCTCTCCTCAGTGGCAAATTGAGGCCTTGCGTAGATTAGAAATTCCTGAGGATATGCAGAAAAAGTATGGTTTTAATCCCCTGGGAGCTGCAAATGGGCCAGTGAAGAGGGCGATCTTCGGTGAGAATTCAGCACGGATCTATAACTTTACCGCTGCACAAAGAGCAGCTTTAATGACTGATAAAGTGGCTTTAGCAAAAGTGAATTATGAGCAGCATGGGGATGGAAGAACAAACTTAAGATATGGTTATATGCAGGCTTAAGTAAGCTGCGCAAGGAAAATGCTGGAGTAGTGAAAGCTATACAAGCCTGAATCTGCATTTATTTGTTGGTTTTCTTATCGTACATATTTGCTAACTTTTGCAAAAGAATAAGGTGCAACTGGGGATAATTCGCGCATTCGCTAGAATGATAGTATCTTATTTATGAGCCAAAAAAAATCACAAGTCACTACACGGGCGACACTAAAAAGTATCGCCTTAAAAGCGAAGGTTGACGTTTCAACTGTCTCTAGAGTGTTATCAGGAAATCCTGATCAGAGGGTTTCAGATAAAACCAAAAATAAGATTATTAAAGTAGCTGGGGATTTAGAATACAGACCAAATATCAGTGCCCGCAGTCTTAGAGTTTCTAAAACATTTTCAATCGGAATTGTTGTTCCGCAACTAGATAATCCTGTATTTTCTGAGATTATTAAGGGTGCTGAGAGAGGAGCAGTAGAGCATGGCTATAGCCTAGTAATTTCTTATCTTGAGGATGGCTCATCGCCTGAGGAAGCCTACAAAAAGCTGACTAACTCCAACAGGATTGACGGGCTACTGGTAACTACATTAAATGAGAATAGCTCTATTCTTAAGGCTGCTAAAAAATCCTCAGTCCCAGTGGTTGTGTTGAATCGACGTGTACCTGGACTTAAAAATTCAATCTATTTTGATAGCGCTCTAGCAGCAAAAATTGCTACTAATTATCTAATTAAGGCGGGTCACAAGCGCATAGCGCATTTATCAGGTCAGGTTAATGCATCGACAGGTGTTGGTAGGTTGGCAGGGTACAAGGATGCGTTAGAAGCTGCAAAGATCCCATTTGATACCAGCTTAGTAGAGGTGAGTGGTTATTCCATTATGGGGGGATTACAAGCAACAGATAGGTTGTTGGGAAACCCTAAAGCCAGGCCTACCGCAATTTTTGCCCTGACATTAAATGTAGCGGTTGGGGCGATGATGTCTTTACATAAGCATGGTTTACAAATACCCGAAGACGTATCGGTCATCTCAATACATGATGCGCCAATTGCAGATGCTCTATATCCCCCGCTTACCACAGTCAAAATGCCCTCTGAAGAGATGGGCTATCAAGGTGCGGTTGGTTTAATTAACTTGATAGAAAAGAAGCGGGAGAAAGTATTGATTCAAATTTCCCCTGGTGAGTTAATTATTCGTGAGTCTGTCTCACGTTTCTCAAAAAAATAACTTACTGCTTCGCTGCTTGACCAGCCTTATCCGCCTCTAAAAGAGCTTGAATTAACCTATCTATATTCAGTTTTGGAGATATGTTGTTAATGTAGGGGGCATCCATGGTTTTTTTAGCAATTAAATCTAATTCAGCATTCGCTATTTCCGTGACGCCAAAATCTCCAAAAGAAACAGGAAGGCCTAAAGAGTGGCAAAATCTTGCATGATTTGTAATTTCGTGTGGTGCCCGTTCTTCAGCTATAAGTTGCACTAGTGAGCCAAAAGCAACAATTTCACCATGTAGATATGTAGAAAAAATTGGGTGCGCAGTAAAGCCTCTCGTTAGGGCGTGCGCCAGTGACAGTCCAGCACTCTCAAATCCTAATCCACTCAATAAAACCGATGCCTCAATAGCTCTTTCTACATCTTCATTGGGCTTATGGTGATTCTTTACTTGCGAAACAGCATCTCTTCCATATTTAATAATGGTTTCATAGCAATGGTCTGCTAATAGCCTTGCAGTGGGAAGAGAGTGGGTTCCAAAAAAATTATTCCCTTGATTTTCATAGCATTGTTTTGCTTCAAACTTTTTGCTAATTGCATCACCAAGGCCCGCTATAAAGAATCTAATTGGGGCTTTAGAGATTATTTCAGTATCAACTATGACAATATCAGGATTCCTCACCATGTAATCTACCCGACTGACTTGATGTTGTTCGTTATACAGGACAATAAGGCGGCTTGTAGGTGAGTCGTTAGATGCAATAGTGGGGATAATGAAAAGTGGTAAACCGCAGTTTAGGGCGACTCCTTTGGAGGCATCAATTGTTTTCCCTCCACCAAAGCCCAGAATAATCTCCGCATTTAATTTGGACGCTTCTAGGGATAACTTTTTAACAATTTCTGGAGTGATTTCGCCTGGGAAAATAATAAAGCTTGTCTCTATGCCTGATTGAGTAAGCATATCCTTAAGCATGCTTCCATTTAACTGATTAACAACCTCATCAAGGATGATGACAGCTTTATTGGCATTAAAACTTCTCAATAAAGTTGGAATCTGATTTATTGCTCCTGGGCCTTGGATGTATCGTCCAGGAAAGCCTATTGTTTTAACAGTCATCAGTCTAATTGCCCCAATAGAAATCTCGACGACCACCATCCATGCATATTAATTCGCCATTAATAAATGCGGCTTGGTTTGAGCAAAGAAATGTGACTAGCGCTGCAACTTCTTCTGGCATGCACGTTCTTCCAACGGGGTTTTGTTTTGTAAGTACTTGCATCATTTCAGGCGTAAACTGGGCAATCAGTTCAGTTGATACATACCCAGGCGCAATTGCATTAACAGTAATCCCTAGGTTACCAACCTCTTTGGCAAGAGTTTGGGTTAGGCCAGCAATAGCCGCTTTGGCAGATGAATAGTGCGAGACGCCGGGTCTCCCGCCTCCTGTGAAATTCATTGAAGACATATTAATAATTCTTCCAAAATTATTTTTTTCCATTAATGGGATCATTGCACGCGACCACAAAAAGGTACTTTTAAGGTGTACATCAATCATGCGTTCCCATGCGCTTAATGGCATATCTCTCAGTAAGTAGGCCGGTTTAACACCTATACCAGAATTATTGACAAGCACATCACAGTGGTCATGATCCTCTTCGATTTGTTTTGCTACTTTTAGTACTTGAGATTCATCTGCAGTATCGGCTTGATAGTAATGGGCAGAAATATTGTTAATTTTTAGTTGCTTAACAGCCTCTTTTGCAGCCGTGTCATCTATATCTATGAGAATTATTGTTGAACCTTCAGAACCTAAGGCAAATGCATCAGCAAGGCCAATACCTCTTGCGCCGCCCGTGATAACACTCACTTTTTCATTTAGACCAAAATTCATAACTATCCCTTGATTGCGCCTGCGGCAAGACCTTTAATAAAATAACGCCCCAAGAAAACAAACATGAGGAATAAGGGAATTGCGATCAAGGTAGCTCCAGCCATTAATTCACCCCAGCGAGCGTCAAAGGAGCCAATTAATGATGCAAGACCTACTGGTAAGGTTTTATTTGTATCACTGCTGACTAGAACAAATGCAAAGACATAGTCCGTCCATGACAATAGGAAGGAAAAAATAGAAACAGTAATAATTCCTGGGAGCGACAAGGGCAGAACAACTCGAAAAAATGCTCCCGCACGTGAACATCCATCCACCATGGCTGCTTCTTCAAGATCGAAAGGCATGACTTTAAAGAAACCCCATAACATCCAGACACCTAAAGGAATGGTCAGAGTGCAATGGGCTAGTACTACTGCTATTAAGCTATCAGACAATCCCAGGGTGGCAAAAATTGAAAGTAGAGGAATTGCGAGCATAAGGGGTGGGAACATATAGGCGTAAAGCATGCTTCCTACAATCATGGTCTTACCTGGAACCCGATATCGGGTGACAACATAAGCAATGATGACGGAAATGATCAGGGTTATAAACACTACTGCCATGGCTACAACGAGGCTATTCATGAACTGCAATGGATAGTCAGTAAGCTCAAGTAGATTTTGATAGGAAGTGAATTGCCAATCAATTGTTTCCGGTAAAAAAGTTGGCGTCTTAAATAAATCTCGTTCGGGGCGAATGCTGGAAACGATCATCCAATAGATTGGAAAGAACGACCACATACCTAACAGGGCAATAGCTGCCAGGGTAAATAAGAAAGCACCGCCCTTAAGCCTCAATTTGAACCCTCTTTTTCTTCAAGTGGAAAGTAATGAAAATAGATCAAAATTAATACTGAAAGAATAAGGAAGGACAAGGTAGCTACTGCTGCTCCACCTCCAACATCGTATTGTAAAAAGGCTCGACGATATGCAAGAATAGGGAGATGCTCTGTGGCAGAGGATGGCCCTCCCTTGGTTAGAAGCCAAACAATATCAAATTTATTAAACATCCAAATACTTCTTAGGAGAATAATTACCATCAGCATTGGTAATAGCATTGGTATAGTGACATGCCAAAATTGCGACCATAAGCTTGCCCCATCAACTTTTGCAGCCTCATATAGAGATTTAGGAATGGTCTGAAGCGCCGCTAAGAATGAAACAGTTACAAATGGCGTCCAAGTCCAGACACTAGAGACTATGATTACCCCCATTGCAAGGTAGGAATTTTCAAACCAGCTAGGCCTTCCTAAGCCTAATTGCTCTGCCCATATAGTTAGTAATCCTAGAGTGCCATCTAGCATCCATTGAAAGGCTAAGGCTACTACTACCGTGGGTAGTAAGTAAGGCAATATCACTATGCCTCTAATAATTGGAAGGCCGGGAAAGCTCCTATCTAAAAATAGTGCAAAGATGATTCCTAGGAAAACTTGTAATGCAATGGTAAAAAATCCGAATACTAGGCCTATCCAAAGCGCCCTCCAAAAGACTGCATCATTCAAAATGCGAATGTAATTAGCAATACCGACCCAATTTTTGTTGGATATGAAAGATTCGGACTGGTAAAGGCTTAATTGAATTGCGTGAAAAACTGGTAGCAGGATTAGAAGGAGAATCAGAGAGAGCGAAGCGATAAATGCCCATTTAAGGGCCTTATCGCTTCGGGTTCTAAATCCCTGCATTGATTTTATAAAACTGTCCGGTATTTCTTGGCCATAATGTCGACGGCCTCTGAAGATGGCATGCCGTTGTAAACGACATTTTGTAATCCTTCAGTAATAGCAAATGTTTCGAACATTTTTGCAGGACGCAAATCCACGCGCGGACCTTCCGTGTCAACCGATCGAATAATGACATCTTTTCGGGTGAGGAAGCTCTTCATAAATTCAACTAAATCTGCATGCTTCTCAACCAATGGATGAGCTCTCCAGCGGGCATCATCGTATACGTCTAGTCTGGGCGGTTGAAAATGTAAGGGTGCAGAATGCAAGAAGTTAATGTATTGATTTTCTGTAAACCACTCCATGAATTTGAGTGACTCGTCTTTCATGGGGGTATTTAATACTACCCAGCCATCATAGCCATGATTAACTGCCTGACCCTTACCGGCGCTATCTGGATACATAAAAAACCCAGTTTTGGATACTAAGTCTGGCGCCTTATCCTCAATAACTTCCATTAACCTTCCTGCGTAAGGCGCATGGGCTACCTGACCACTTGAGTATTGACTTAAGACAGTACCAAAGAGGGCCTGCGTCATGCCTTGGGGCATACTGGGCGATAGTTTTTTCATGAAGTCGAAGTAGGCCATCACCTTTGGCTTATTCGTTGGGTTATCGATAACCAATGAAAAATTATCATCCAGCATTTTTACGCCATCCGCCCACATATATCCGAGCGACATCCATTGTGCTGCCGCATTGTTACCAAGGGGTTGTGCAATTCCAAATTTACCATCACCTGTTAGGGCTTTAGCATTTTCTGCCATCTGCTCCCATGTTGTTGGTACTTTCAAACCTTTTTGTTCATATAAATCTTTTCTGTAGTACATCCAGCAGAAGTTGTAATCATATGGGTACCAATAATTCTGCCCTTTGATTGGGAATAGGATGCGAGGACCCCATTTATATTTGCTTACTAGTTTATTGAGAGGTACAAGTTTTCCGGCATCAGCAAGAATAAAAACGTGCCCAGCAAATGCTAAGGTTCCAATGTCGTATGGCGTACCTGCGGCAATTGAAGCTTGCAATTTGTTGTAAGCGTCATCAGGAATGACGGTATCAATAATTACTCTTACTTT
This sequence comes from Burkholderiaceae bacterium, assembly GCA_947457745.1. Classification (GTDB taxonomy): domain Bacteria; phylum Pseudomonadota; class Gammaproteobacteria; order Burkholderiales; family Burkholderiaceae; genus Polynucleobacter. The sequence goes on from CANGWT010000016.1 coordinate 6,672, forward strand.
TGATATTCTCTCGTATTCAGCAGCAGCTACTCTCAATGCCTTAACTGAATCCCTCGAGGGTTCAGCATTGAGGAATCGAATTGTTTTTTGTTGTGCATGGACCGCTGGTGCACCCGCAGCAAATAATGCTGCACCAGCAACAGCAGCCTTCAGAATCCCTCGTCGCTCAAGTTTTTGGGTTTTATCTTTATTAGCTTCATTCGCCTGAACAGTTAAAACGTCTAATTCTTTATGATTTTCCATCTCCCCACCCCTTACCTTTGAAAACATAATTAAAAAAGAACTTCTCCCGTTGCACTATCAAAAATCTGTAATTTGGATTCTTTAAAAGCAATATTGAGCTCATCGCCCACAGCATATCGATCTTCACGACCACTTAATATTCTTATTTTTTGATTTCCAGATAATTCTGAAATGATCAGGGTTTGTGCTCCCATTTGTTCAACCAGAGTCACTCTAGCCTTAACTAAACTAAGCCTACTCTCATTAGTGACTATTTCTATATATTCAGGTCGAATTCCTAGGACAACTTTATGAGGCTGAGAATTGATAGTTTGTAGCTTGTGACCTAGGTCAATAGTGATTCCTTGGTTTTTAAAAACATACTGGCCACTGGAATGGCTGAGTTCACCTTCAATCAAGTTCATTTCAGGTGCGCCTATAAAGCCAGCAACAAAAAGATTAGCAGGGTGATCATAGACTTCTAGCGGAGTTCCAATTTGTTGAACCTTGCCCTGATGCATAACAACAATTCGGTCTCCCAGGGTCATTGCTTCGACTTGATCATGCGTGACATAGATCATATTGATGCCGAGGCGTTGATGTAATTGGCCAATTTCCTCTCGCATACGAATACGCAGCTTTGCATCTAAATTCGATAGTGGCTCATCTAGCAGGAAGACCTCTGGAGATCTGACAAGAGCTCTTCCTAGTGATACACGCTGCATCTGACCGCCAGAAAGTTGCCTCGGTTTTCTATCTAGTAAATTTTCAATTCTTAGAATTTCAGAGGCCCATTGAATCTTTTTCTTTATTTCTTCTTTTGAAACTTTACGCATCTTTAAGCCAAATGCGAGATTTTCATAGACTGTTTTATGAGGGTAAAGGGCATAATTCTGAAATACCATGGCAATGTTCCGCTCACTTGGTTCCAGATTAGTTACATCTTTATCACCAATTTGGATTTGACCCGAACTGACTTCTTCAAGTCCTGCAATCATTCTGAGAGTGGTTGATTTCCCACAACCTGATGGCCCTACTAAGACAATAAATTCCCCGTCTTTGATCTCAAGGTTTAAATTTTCGACCACAGAAGTTTGGCCAAAGCTTTTTGTAATATTTTTTAAAGAAATAGAAGCCATATTTTTATCCGACCATAGCTGAAAGCTGATGGTTAATAGCTTGAAGCTGTGATTGAGCAGATTTATAAATCTCGAAGAAGTCTTGATAAATTTTTACATTCTCTGGGTTCGGTTTGATTACCTCAATCTTTTTTACGCAACGCTCCACGGCGGAAACTTCATCATTAAAAGCCCCTATACCAATTCCTGCAATCATGGCTGCTCCAAAGGAGGCATCGGTAGTTTGGGTTAGGATAATTTCTATATTTAATATGTCCGCAACAATTTGTCTCCAAATGGCGCTTTTAGCGCCCCCCCCAATAATTCGTGCCGATTGAATATCAATACCCTGAGCTTTAAATTGACCAAGAACGTCTTTTAAGGAAAATGCGATACCTTCATATAAAGCGCGGGCAAAGTGTGCTCGATTGTGACGAAACGTTATTCCAATAAAGTCAGCTCTTAATAGAGGATCCCAGTAAGGCGCTCTCTCACCTTGTAGATAGGGGTGAAATAGTAAACCCTCTGACCCAGGTTTTACTTGACCTGCCATGTGATCCATTACGTCAAAGCCATTGACACCATTTTCTGTTGGAAAGAAGGTATCCCTTAGCCAACGATGAGCTGAAGCGCAGCTATTGGTTCCCGAGATTGTGTACCAATGATCGGTAACTACAAAAGGGTAATTAATTAAGGTTTTGTGAAGATTTGGATTTTTGGAGACCACGCTGACAGTGCCTGCAGTTGCCAATTTCACAGTCCCATCACCTGGATTTATTGATCCTGCACCAAATGTTTCAATTGAGGTGTCCGATGTTCCGCAAATAACCGGCGTACCCTCTGCTAGGCCAGTTTCTTGCGCGGCTTTTGTGGTTACTTTTCCAACAATATCTGTTGGTTTAACAATGGGGGGGAGGGTATTAATGGAGCAGCCAGCAAGCTTACATAACTCCTCAGACCATTTTCCTGCTTTCGCATCAAATAGTAAGGTTCCAACGGCTTCAGTAGCATCGGTTTCCCAAGTGTTTGTTAGTCGGGATCTAAGCCAATCTTTTGCAACATAAACACGCTTGGTTTTTTTTAAAGCATCTGGTTCGTGACGGCTTAGCCATAAGAATTGAGGGAGCGTCCAAGTAGGTGCTGGTGAATTAAATCCAATTTCAAGAATACGGTCCCAATGTTGATCTTTTAATTCCTGTGTCTCCTGACCGCTTCGCTGATCATTCCATAATATGGCGGGCCTAACTAGTTCGCCATTAGCATCTTCTAATACAGGAGTATGTGCTCCAGCGCTAAAAGAAATGGCAGCAATTTCATTTGCTTTTATCTTGGCTTGAGCAATAGACTTTGGGACGGTGTCTTTAACTGCGTTCCACCAGTCCATTGGGTTTTGCTCACTCCAGCGTGGGTGCGGTGAGCTTGTGACTATATCTTTACTTGCACTGCCAACGACATTGCCTTCCAGATCAATAATCATGGTCTTTAGGCTGCCTGCTCCAATATCAATACCCATTAAATAGGATTTTTGCGATTGATTGTGCTGATCTAAAGACATAACGAGGGACCTGAAATTGACATTACCTTAGATTTAATGAGCGAACAGCATCATCAAGAATGTTTGTCATATTCAGACCGTAGGTACATTTTCCAACGCTTGATTTGACTGCATCTCGCCTCATTAAGACATCTTGAGTTTCTTGATTCCATTCGAGATTACCCTGATCTACTGCTAGGCAAATAAATGAAAGGGCTGAAGGTGTTTGTGACTCAATCTGAAGGGCTTCAGTAGCACCAAAACTCGATCGGCAGGTATTGGGGCAAAAAGCGCAAATTTTGAGAGACTTGATAGTTTCACTCATGATCAATATCCATTTATTTTTTATTAAATTCCAGATCAATCGCGCCATCGGCTAGAGGGAGCCCTAATTTTCCTGGATTGAATAAGTTACTGGGGTCAAGCGATTTTTTCAAAGCACCCAGTATTTGCATGCCCTGATTTAATTCTTCTTTCAACCATCTGCCTCTCAATAAACCAACCCCATGATGATGGGCAAGAGAGCCTCCAAAGCTGAGACATATGGATTCAATTTTGTCCCATAGCTGTAGATGTAATTGGTGTGCTTGTATATTTTCCATTGGAGGTAGTCTGATAGTCATATATTGGCAGAGACCTTCTGAATAAATATGTGACCAATGTGCTCCAAAATAGGTTTCAGGATAAATGGCTTTCACTTCTTTGGAGATAGTTTGATACATTTCCATTACGTTACTCCAGTCGCTAGTAACTTCAATCGTATCCATATAGTAATTGTCGGTCTGCCACTGGGTGGAGTATGACTGATAGCGTGTTTTTTCCCAATGCTGATAAGGCCCAAGTCCTGCAGCACTAGCTCCATGTTTGTAGGCAATTTCTAGAGAGAGTTTCTTTTCAACTTCAAGCAAATCTTTCAAACCTGAAAACTTCATGACACATAGAATGGGCCTCTCTTTAAATTCAGGCATGTTTTCAGTTCGTTGTCGGCTTTCTTCTTCATCGTAAAGACGTATTACTTCGGGGCGAAGTTCGCTTTGCATAATCTCTTTTAGAGCATCGAAACCCGATTGAATTGATGGGAAAGCCAACACACAACCTTCGCTGTGAACTGATTTTTTCCAAATTCTTAAAGTGAGTTCAGTAATGAACCCTAAAACACCTTCGGATCCAACGAAGATATCTTTGATGCTGGGGCCTACAGATCTCCTTGCTACAGGCCGCACTTCGAGGAGCTCTCCATTCGGGAGAACAGCTTTAAGGCCCAAAACCATGTCTTCAATTTTTCCAAATCTTGATGAGGCCTGTCCTGCCCCCCGGCATGCGGCCCAACCGCCTACTGTAGACATGGAAATCGATTGGGGGTAATGGCCCGCAGTGTAACCTTTCTGATTCAACGCCTCCTCGAATTGCATTCCATTCATACCGGCTTGGACGGTTACCGTGCAGTTTGTTTCATTGATATCAATAATTCGATTCATTTTTTTGAGATCTACAATGATTTCACCATGCAGTGGAATTGTTCCTCCAAGTACGCCTGATCCAGCGCCATAGGGAATCAAAGCGACTTTATTAGCGAGGCAAAATTGAGTAATCTTGACTAGGTCATCTGTAGATGCAGGTAAGACGATTGCGCTTGGGAGTGTGCCAGGTAAGGCCCCAACCCTAATTCGATATAAGCCATAGGGCAGTCTATCCCTAGAATAAGCGTAACGATCTGGTTTGCTAAATAGTAATTTCTCTTGACCAATAACTCCTTGAAGCTTCTTTGCCAGCGCAGGAGGCAAGGCGATGTCTTTTATGTCTTGGGAAGGCTCTATTAATAATTCGCTATTACCCATATCTATGCGCCCTTAGGTGTATATTCTTCTAAAATTGAACAAACGATTGTTCTTAATCTATCTAAAATTGATATTGAAGTCAATTCGTTTGACCTAAGTGTTTTCACTAGGTAGGAAGCCTCTACCATGGATTGATTATTAATTGACAACGGAGGGGATGATCGATAAATTTGAACAAAGGATTGTTCAATCATATAAATCGAGGCGGCCATGTTAAAAAAACTATTTCTAATCTACCTTTTAGGCGGTATCTATAGTTCAATTTCCTTCGCTCAAAATTACCCCTCTAGAACCATCTCGATAGTGATGCCGTACGTTGCCGGTGGTGCAACTGATGCGGGATACAGGGATTTAGCAAAAGTGATGACACGAGACTTGGGTCAGCCTGTCATTATTGAAAATAAGCCAGGTGCGGGTACTTTGCTGGCAGCTCAATATGTGGCCAATGCAAAACCGGATGGCTATACCTTATTGGCATCCGTTGTAGCAAATATGGTTACCAGCCCATTACTAATGGCGAATCCTTCTTATAACCCCATGAAAGACTTTGCGCCTATCTCAATGGTCAGCACCAATCCTCTAGTTCTGGTGGCATCAAGATCCTCTGGTATTACTAGTCTGGCTGATTTAATTGCAAAGGCAAAAGCTAAGCCAGGAGAAATTGCAATTGCGTCTTATGGGCATGGCACACCTTCTCATTTGGCTATCGAGTTACTTAAGACAACAGCAAAAATTGATGTCATCCATGTTCCCTATAATGGCTCAGCCGCCGCCATGATTGATCTTCGGGGTGGTAGGGTGCCGGTAGTAATGGATATATTACCTAGTCATGTGCAAACTATTGCTAATGGCGATGTTATTGGTCTTGCTATAGCTCAGAAAAAGCGCTCAGAGATTGTCCCTTCGGTGCCTACTTTTCAAGAAGCTGGTCTGCCGGGGTTCGAGGCTTTAACTTGGATGGCTTTATCTGCTCCGGCAGGTACTCCAAAAGAAGCTATTGTCAGAATGAATGAAGCGGTCAAGAAGGCTTCTTCTGATCCCGGCTATCAGGCAGCAATGAGAGTGAGGGGGATGCCAGTTACACCTTCAAGCCCTGAAGAAATGGGCACTCTCATTCGTAATGAGACTTCAAAGTGGGAGGCAGTGATTAAGAACGCCTCTATTAAAGCCGAATAGTTGCTTCTAGGATAAAAATAATGGATGAAATGCTGCCTGCTGAGAACTTTGATGGAAAAATTGGTAAAACATATCATGACTCCAAGCCTCATTGGGCGGAAGCAAAAAAAGCTAATCCTGATCACCCTAATATTGTTTTATTGGTATTAGATGACGTTGGCTTTTCTCATCTTGGTTGCTATGGGTCGGATATCAAAACTCCGAGAATTGATGCTCTGGCTGCCAAAGGAATCAGATTTACAAACTTTCATACAACAGCAATGTGTTCGCCTACTAGGGCGGCCTTGTTGACTGGTAGACAGCATCATGCAGCTGGAATGGGTACGATTGTTGAATGGTGTACCGGGTATCCAGGTTATCAAGGACAAGTTACAAAACGAGCAGCAACTTTGGCTGACATGGTGAGACCCCATGGTTACAACACTCATGCTCTAGGGAAATGGCATCTCATGCGTATGACTGATGCCACAGCAGCTGGCCCATTTGACTATTGGCCATTATCTAGGGGTTTTGATCGGTACTACGGGTTTTTGAGTTCCTTAACTGATCATTGGAATCCTGAGCTCTTTTGTGACAATCACCCAATATCAAAACCTGTTAAATCAGGTTATCACTTAACTGAGGATTTGATTGACAAGACGATTGAATTAATTCGTGATCAGCAATGCGCTGCTCCTGGTAAACCTTTTTTTAGTTATGTTGCATTAGGCGCATGCCACTCGCCACATCACGTAGCCCCAAAATACATCGAACGTTATAAAGGGAAATATGACTGTGGATGGGATGAGGTACGGAAAAAATGGTTTGCGCGACAAATTGAGCTCGGCATTATTCCTCCTGACACAGTTTTAACTGAGCGTAACGATGAGGTTCTTGCATGGGATTCCTTGTCCAAAGACGAAAAAAGAGTTTGCGCTCGCATGCAAGAAATATTTGCTGGATTTTTGGAGCATACAGATGAGCAAGTTGGAAGATTAGTGGATTATTTAGAATCAATGAATTTAATAGAAAACACTTTATTCGTGGTGCTCTCAGATAACGGAGCAAGCGATGAAGGGGGTGACTTTGGAAATATCAATATTCGCAAGCACTATGCTTTCGTGGATGAGCCAATTGAGGAATTAATTGCAAAAATTGATCAGCTAGGAAGTGAGTATGCCTACAACCATTACCCTAAGGGATGGGGATTTGCCGGTAATACACCTTTAAAGTGGTTCAAAATGGATACATTTGGTGGCGGCATTAGAGATCCTTTAATCATGCATTGGCCAAAGAAAATCACAGACCATGGAGGTATTAGAAATCAATATCATCACTGTGTTGATTTTGTGCCGACTGTTTTGGAGTTATTGAATATTGCAGCACCCTCCATTCACAATGGTATTGAGCAGCTGCCGATTCATGGCAAGAGTATGGTGTATGCCTTTGATGATCCAAAAGCACCTACTCAAAAAACGACGCAATATTTTGAAATGCTGGGTGACCGTGGCATTTGGCATGATGGCTGGAAAGCAGTAACTCGCCATAAAAAAGATTCGGATTTTGAGGCTGATGTTTGGGAGCTTTATCACATAGAAAAAGATTTTTCTGAGAGCAAAAACCTGGCAGGTGAATATCCAGAAAAATTAAAAGAAATGATTGATTTATGGTGGGCCGAGGCCAAAAGATATGATGTTTTACCTTTGGATGATAGGGATCGAGAGAGAACTGCAGCGAGTCTAAAGGCCACTAGCAGAAAAAAATATACCTATTACCCAGGCATGGCAAGGGTTGATAGATTATCAGCTCCTAATGTGGCTAATCGATCCTATCAAATTGAGGCGGATATTGAAATTCCTCATGCTGGAGCAAATGGTGTTCTATTTGCTGCAGGTGGACGCTTTGGTGGTTATGTTTTGTTCTTAAAAGATAACAAATTAATCCATGAATATAACTGTGGTGATGAGCGAAGATTAATTTTAGAGTCGCCGTCTCAGCTTGATGCAGGATCGCATCAAGTCAAGTTCATTTTCAAAAAAACAGGCTCTTTAAAAGGAGTGGGTATTCTAGAGTCCAATGGGAAAGAGCTTGCCAGAATCGATATGGATAAGATGTGGCCATTGCTACCTAATGCCACCGGAATTCATTGCGGTCGTGATGATGGCAGTCCAGTAAGTGAAAGCTACTCATGTCCAAATACGTTCAATGCAATCTTGAAAAAGGTTGTCATTGAAGTAGGGGATGATCAAGAAATTGATTTTTTAAAAGAGTACTATGCTGCCTTGGCAGATGATTAGCATTAAAAAACTTACGCGATTAATATGTCACAAAAAACACCAGCACCTAATGTTTTACTAATCATGGTTGATGAGTTGGCCCCGCAGGCTCTGCCAACATATGGAAACTCTGTGGTGCAGGCCCCGAATATTTCTAAGTTGGCTAAAGAAAGTGTAGTTTTCAATAAGGCCTATACCAATTCACCACTATGTGCGCCTGCTAGAGCTTCTATGTTGACTGGGCGCTTAACCCCCTCTATTGGCGCTTGGGATAATGGTTCGGAGTTGAGTTCCGAGCTTCCTACCATTGCTCATTACTTAAGAAGGCTTGGATATAGTGCAACACTTTCAGGAAAAATGCATTTCATTGGCCCTGACCAACTCCATGGATATCAGTCACGTTTAACTACAGATATATATCCAGCTGATTTTAGTTGGACTGCAAATTGGAGTAGACCCCCTACGGATCCAAATCCTGCTGGTGTCAGTATGAGGCCAGTTTTGGAAGCGGGCCCATGCTTAAGAAATTTGCAAATTGATTACGATGAAGAGGTTCAGTATCAGGCTAAACAATGGCTTTGGGATCGCGCAAGAAGTAAGGAGGATAAAAAACCATTTTTCCTAACAGTTTCTTATACACATCCCCATCCTCCATTTGACGCTCAGCAAGAATTCTGGGATTTATATGAAAGCCTAGAGATTGATTTACCACAGGTGCCAGAATTGCCTCCCGAGCAATTAGATCCTGCAAGTTTGGGGCTTTACTATAACCACCGTCGTAATCAAATGCCGGTCGCTCAGGACCAAGTTCTGCGTGCTAGAAGAGCCTATTACGCCATGATTAGTTGGGTTGATCGACAAATCGGCGAACTTCTGCAGACTTTAAAGAGTTCTGGATTAGATGAAAACACAATCATTATTTTTACATCCGATCATGGGGAAATGTTGGGTGAGCGTGGTATGTGGTTCAAGATGAGCATGTATGAGTGGTCGGTGAGAGTGCCATTAATGATTTCATGGCCAAAACACTTTGATCCTAAATTTGTAGACTCAAATGTTTCCCTAGTTGATTTATTGCCCACTCTATTAGATCTATGTAGTGAGGATTCTGTAAAACCCCATGATCCAGTTGAGGGCTTAGCGGGGCATTCATTGAAAAAATTATTAGAAACTGGTAAGGATGAGCAGTGGAGCGATATTGTCATTTCTGACTTTACTGCTGGCGGGGTTCCTGGACCGTTAAGGATGTTAAAAGAAGGTCGGTGGAAATTGATTACCACTGGAGGTCATCCTCCAATGCTTTTTGACCTCAAGGAAGATCCAAATGAACTTAATGATTTGTCTAAAGACCCTTCATCTCAAAAAGAATTAAATCGGTTAATGACTAAATTATCTGAGAACTATGATGTCGATGAAATTCAAGCTAGAGTTCGCAAGAGTCAAGCCAGGCGCCTACTTATCCGAGAGGTGGATGAGTTATCGGATGATCCCTTTCGATGGAACTGGAAGGCTCGTTCAGACGACGATATAAGGTATGTTCGAGGCGGTGGGCTGCAGCATGGTGAGCATGCAACAAAAGCTAAAGCTCGATTTCCTTTGAAAGATTAATTTTGACGGCATAGTGATACTTAAGTAACACTTTTGCAAAAAGAAGGGAAATAATGCATTTTGACTTTCACTCTACTCGCTCTATTCTTGTTGAAAGAGGTGGGGCTTCAAATTTAGCAAAAAGATTGCAGGAACGCGGTTATAAATCAATATTGATTGTTACCGATCCTGGAGTGCTATCCGCCGGTTTATTAGATAAAGCACTTATCCTATTTAAAGAATTAAGTCTCCCATTTCAAGTTTTTTCAGATGTACAGGCAGATCCCCCAGTTCCTGTAATTGAAGCAGCTATTGCAATGGCGCAATCATGTAGCGCTGATTGCATAGTGGGATTTGGGGGCGGAAGCTCAATGGACGTTGCAAAGTTAGCGGCACTTCTTGCCCCTGGTAAAGAAGTTCTAACAGATGTCTACGGTGTAGGTATGGCAAAAGGACCGCGTCTTCCGCTATTTCTGATTCCCACGACGGCAGGAACAGGCTCTGAAGTGACGACTATTTCAATCGTTACTGTTAGTGAAAGTGAGAAAAAGGGAGTTGTTTCCCCTCATCTGCTGCCAGATGTCGCTTTATTGGATGCGGAGTTAACTTTGGGCCTTCCTCCGCATGTCACTGCTGCCACCGGAATTGATGCAATGGTCCATGCTATTGAGGCATTTACGACAAAGCGTTTAAAAAACCCAATATCGGATTGTTTGGCAAAAGAGGCTCTAAGATTACTGTCTGGAAATCTGCATAAAGTAGTGAAGTCTGGCAGTGATATTGATGCTCGTGAAAATATGTTGCTTGGCGCTTGTCTTGCTGGAATGGCATTTACGAATGCACCAGTAGCTGGGGTGCATGCGCTTGCTTATCCTATAGGAGCAAGATTTCATGTACCACATGGACTTTCTAATTCCTTAATGCTTGGGTCGGTGATGCGCTTTAATTTAGAGCATGCACATGCGATGTATGCTGAACTTGGGCAGATTATTAAACCTGGACTTCAGGGTTCAACACTTGAACAAGCAAGCCAATTGGTTGATTACTTAGCAGTTTTATCTGGTGAGTTAGGGTTACCAGAGCGCCTGAAGGATGTTGGTATTACTGCAGAGGATGTTGATCAGTTAGCAAGCGATGCAATGCTACAAACTCGTTTACTGATGAATAGCCCACGCGAAATTAATTTACAAGATGCTATAGACCTTTACCGAGAGGCCTTATGAGTGATCAGAAAC
>CANGWT010000017.1 GCA_947457745.1 Burkholderiaceae bacterium
ATACCCCAAAACACATTTACACCCTTATCTACACCCGAGAACCACATGCAATTATCTGAACTCAAAGTACTCCACGTATCCGCCCTGCTTGAAATGGCAGCTAGCCTAGAGATTGAAAATACGCAACGTATGCGTAAACAGGAGTTGATGTTTGCCATCCTGAAGAAACGCGCTAAAGAAGGCGAATCCGTTTTCGGTGACGGTACTTTGGAAGTATTGCCTGATGGCTTTGGTTTCTTGCGCTCCCCAGATGCCTCTTACATGGCTTCTCCGGACGACATCTATATTTCCCCTGCTCAGATCCGCCGCTTTAACCTGCACACAGGTGACAGTGTTGAGGGCGAGGTTCGCACCCCTAAGGATGGTGAGCGTTACTTTGCATTGGTCAAGGTAGACAAAATCAATGGTTTAGCTCCTGAGGCCTTGAAGAACCGCATCATGTTTGAGAACCTAACGCCTTTGCATCCAAATCGCGTCATTCAATTAGAGCGTGACATCAAGGCGGAAGAGAACTTAACTGGCCGCATCATCGATATGATCTCCCCGATTGGCTATGGCCAGCGTGGCTTGATCGTGTCTTCACCAAAATCCGGTAAGACCGTGATGATGCAGCATATTGCGCATGCGATTTCTGCAAATAACCCTGATGCGATCTTGATCGTACTGTTAGTAGATGAGCGCCCTGAAGAGGTTACTGAAATGCAGCGCTCGGTGCGCGGTGAAGTCGTTGCCTCGACCTTTGATGAGCCAGCTGTGCGTCACGTACAAGTTGCCGAGATGGTAATTGAAAAAGCCAAGCGCTTAGTCGAGATGAAAAAAGACGTCATCATCCTGCTCGATTCGATTACCCGTCTTGCCCGTGCTTACAACACCGTCATCCCTTCATCCGGAAAAGTACTCTCTGGTGGTGTGGATGCAAACGCATTACAACGTCCAAAACGCTTCTTCGGTGCCGCGCGTAACGTGGAAGAAGGTGGTTCTCTCACCATCATTGCTACCGCCCTGATTGAAACTGGTAGCCGAATGGATGACCTCATCTACGAAGAGTTCAAGGGTACCGGCAATATGGAAGTGCACCTTGAGCGTCGTTTGGCTGAGCGTCGCGTTTACCCTTCGATTAATCTCAACAAGTCTGGCACCCGCCGTGAAGAGTTGCTGGTTAAAGCAGAAAACCTTCAAAAAATCTGGGTTTTACGTAAATTGTTGGCCGATATGGATGATATTGAGGCGATGAACTTTATCGTTGATAAACTCAAATCCACCAAAAATAACGGTGAATTCTTCGATTTAATGCGTAAGGGTGGCTAATTTAGACTCTGGGAGTTGGTAAAAGCGCGCTTTGTTGTTGATTTCATGGCATAATTTCGCCTTTACCGCTTTAATCATTTGCACTTAACTTGGGTAAGTATTTAGGTCTTTAGACCAAAACGGCTGCCCGCTAATAGGACTCAACAATGAAACCTGGCATTCACCCCGAATATCGTGAAATCGTCTTTGTAGACGTTTCTAATAATTTCAGCTTTAAGACTCGCTCCACCATGTCCACTAAAGAGACTATCAAGTGGGAAGATGGCAAGGAATATCCATTAGCGAAGATCGAGACTTCATCTGAGTCACACCCTTTCTACACTGGTACCCAGAAGATTATGGATACTGCTGGTCGTGTTGAGAAATTCCGTCAGAAATTCGGTACTAAGGCCGTTGCTAAGTCTACCGGTGATGGCGCTGCTAAAACAGCTGAGAAAAAAGCTGCTGCTGCAGAAGCTAAGGCTGCTGAAAAGCCAGCTAAAAAGAAGTAATAAGCTTACTCAACAAGGGGTTGGGCATTCATCCTCCCCTGCGAGATAATCAAGGCAGCGTTTGCTGCCTTTTTTATTGCTAGTTTTTATATGGTCAAACTCACCGCCGCCGCCACCACCTCCATTCCACGCATCATTATTTTTGCGTTGACCTTGGTTTATGGTTTTGCGGGTCTATTTGCGCGAGATCCCTGGAAGAATGAAGATGCCATCGGATTTGGTGGGATGTGGGCGCTATTTCGAGGCGACTCAATAGATTGGATTGTTCCCCACCTTCAAGGACGAGACATATCTTTGGGTGCACCACTTCCCTATTGGATGGGTGCAAGCTTGATTGAGATGTTTGGGCCTTTGATAGGGGCCGCTAATGCAGCTCGCTTATATTCTGCAGTGTGCTTTTTTATTGCTGCTGCTGCGATCTGGTATGCCACCTACTTGCTTGGACGCCGTCGTGAAGTTCAACCTATCGCATTAGCAGTGGGAGGACAGCCGGGCCTGAAAAGCTATGGCATGACCTTGGCTGATGGCGCACTCTTGATATTCCTCGCTTGTGTTGGTCTTGCACAGCGCGCACATGAAACAACGCCGATGATGGCACAACTCATGGGAATCAGCATTATTCTCTACGGCACCGTGCGTGGACTTGATAAACCCTGGCAAGGCGGTTTATGGACTGGCTTAGGCGTGACGATTGTGGCGCTCTCTAGCAATCTCACATTGAGCCTCATCGTCATTAGCTCCACGATCATCGCAGTGATTGCCAGCAATGCTAGGCTGCGCTTTCGCTGGACAATCACCAGTGCGATTCTCAGTATTGTAGGCATTCTCATTTGGCCGATGATTTGGTACATTGCCGACATCACCCCCGAGTGGAGACATATTGCACAAGAGGGTTGGCGCAATGCTCCAGAGATGCGTTTACTGCCTTCTTTTGAATCCCTCGAATTTCTGAGCGTGAACTTCTGGGCATACGCCTGGCCAGTTTGGCCGCTAGCCATAATCTCCTTAATTCACTGGGGTCGTATTAAAGAGGCGGGCGCATGGCGTGCACCTCATCTTTGCATTCCTTTGAGTTTATTTGCCAGCTGCTTTATTTATGTTTTATTCCGCAGTCAAGCAAATGAACATGACTTAATCATTTTGATTCCAAGCCTGTCAATTATTGCTGCCTTTAGTCTGCCGATTCTGAGGCGTAGTGTCATTAGCTTTATAGACTGGCTCGCCATGTTTAGTTTTACGGCGATCGCCTTAGCCATTTGGATTATTTGGCTTGCCAAAGTTACAGGCTATCCAGAGCAGATTGCAGCCAATGTAGCTCGCTACTTGCCAGGATTTGAGAGTCAATTCAATCCCTTCTCTTTTTTGATTGCAGTCATCATCACTGGATTATGGTTAGCTATTGTTCGCTGGAGAACTTCACGATCCCCCAAGGAAATTTGGCGCTGCCTGATCATCTCAGCTTCTGGCACAACCTTGATGTGGGTTCTATTGATGACGCTATGGTTGCCAACGATTAACTATGCCAAGACCTATCGTTATGTAGCTGCACGATTAGCCCAAGTAGTACCATCTGGAGGCGGTTGCATTGATACAAGCAATCTAGGTGAAGCCCAGCTCGCTTCCTTTAATTACTTCACTAAACTGAATTTACGTGATGATCCAGATTGTCCTTGGCTACTGACTCATAACCAAATGGAGGCATCGGCATATGCACGCCTCAATAATAAAAAACTCACTTTGCTTTGGGAGGATCGTCGCCCGTCTGACCGGGACGAACGTTTACGACTTTACGAAGTGATTCCGGAATAATGAGTGTTGCACTTTAAGTTATCGCGTTTGCGCGAGGATATCCCCTCCCTTTTAAAACTCGCTGGCCCACTTCTGATTGGTCAACTAGCAGTCATTACCTTTGGTGTTTTAGATACCGCGATGACAGCGCGCTATTCTGCCGATGACTTAGCTGCACTAGCGATGGCTTCAGCCATCTTTATTAGCATCTACGTTGGTCTCACTGGCGTGATCTCTGCACTCGCCCCAATTGCTGGACAACTCTTTGGTGCCAAGCGTTTTGGTGAGATTGGTGAAGAAGTACGACAAGCCACCTGGCTCGCTCTTGGACTGACCTTATTAGGTACCGCAATCTTGCTCAATGCAGATCACTTACTACAAATCTCTCAAGTAACACCAGATATTGAAAGTAAGGCCAAGTTGTATCTCAATATCCTGGCAATTGGTTTACCTGCCAGCATGGCAATGCGCGTACTCATGTCACTTCATAATGCCGTCTCAAGACCAACTGTGATTACCGTAGTGCAACTGATTGGTTTAGGCTTAAAGCTGCCACTCAATCTCTTATTTATTTATGGCGGCTTGGGCATTGAAGGCATGGGTGGGCCGGGTTGCGCAGTAGCGACTGTCATCATCAACTGGTTCTGGCTGATCATTACCCTTGGCTTTGTGCTCTTTGATAGCTTCTATAAGCCATTCAAAATCTTTGTACGCTTTAGCTGGCCTGACTGGCATCGCATCTGGACTCTTCTGAAGTTAGGCGCACCAATTGGCTTTAGCTATTTAATTGAAGTGACCTCTTTTACCTTCATGTCACTCTTTATTGCACGCTTAGGTACCACCGCTTTAGCTGGTCATCAAATTGTGGCCAATATGGGAACAGTGATTTATATGGTGCCTTTGTCCCTATCGATTGCTACTATGACCTTAGTATCCCAATCAATTGGCGCAGATCAACAAGAGCGTGCAGAAGAAATTGGCTGGTCGTCGGTTTTCTTTACAACAGCTTTGTGTGTGTTTATTGGTGTGATGGTGTGGATTTTTAGAGTGGCCTTGCTAGATCTTTACGACCCACCAGAAGAGGTAAAGGCATTCTCTATTCCACTCTTTTTGTTTATTGCTTTTTACCAACTCTTTGATGCCTTGCAAGTGACTGCAGCATTTATTCTGCGCGCCTATCGTATTGCCTTCTGGCCTATGCTGATTTATGCAGGCTCCCTCTGGGGCGTTGGTCTTGGTGGTGGCTACTTGATGGGCTTTAATGTGTTTGGCAATACCCCGGAGTTTTTGCAAGGCGCTAATGGCTTTTGGGCTGGCAACAGCATGAGCTTAGGCTTGGCCGCGCTACTCTTGCTCTACCTCTTTAGAAGAACGGCAGCACGCTTTGAGAAAACGCATCCGCCGATCGAGGTTTAATTACAGCAATGTTTTACTGAATGGGTTTAAATCCACTGCTTGGGGGCCTGTAGTTAGGGTTACCTCCCTGCGATGGATAACTGGGCACCTGATTACCTTTGGAATACATACACTGCTGATAAGCGATGTTGTATTGCACCTGAGCCTGATTTTGTTTGCCCGAAGAATTCATAGCGCCCATGGCTGCGCCGCCGAGCAATCCAACCCCAGCACCAGTGCCCACATTCTGACTGTTACCACCCTGAATCACTGCACCAGCAGCGGCACCTAAAGCTGCGCCAAGGATAGCGCTAGTAGCGCCTTCCTTGAGTGCGGCATTGCTAGTATCCTGGACTGCATTCGCAGCAAACTGACGGCACAGTTGATCTTCCTGCTGAAACACCTCAAAAGGCTTGCCTTCACGCGGCATGATTGCAATGGTTGGACCAGTTGGCGCAGAGACGCATGCAGCCAAAGAGCTGATGATGGCCAAAGTCAGTACGGCACGTTTCATATTCAATCCTTCAATCCAGTCAATTACTTAATTTTGTCTATGCTGCTTGGTGTGTACGTCACCAGAAGGTGGCATTGCCGGCTGAGTCTGCCAACCCGATGGACAACTTTGCACGTATGGGAAATATTGCCCACTTGCTTCACAGTAATACCAAACTGGAGCTTGAGGCTGAGAAGCTAATACCATAGGCTGTTGAGGAGCCGTATAGCTCACCACTGGCGGAGCTGCGTAAACCACGGGTGGTGCATAGTAGCCAGCAGCATAAGGGAAGCCATAACCAGGGCCATAATATCCACCACGCCAGCCTGGGCCCCATCCGCCGCCATAACCTGGCCCGTATGCTGCAGGACGCCAACCGCCGCCATAACCCCCACCAACAGAGACCGCCCAGCCAACATTACCCGCCTGAACCGGTAATGGTGAAAGCACAAGTAATCCTGCTGCCAGGAGGAGCGCTAGCATCGCTTTAGAGATACTGAATTTGTATTGCAGTTGAGCTGTATTCATAGTGGATCCCTTTAATTGGTCGCCTCCTACTACCTTTAACGCTTCACCTAAATCTAGGCTGACAGGAATTAGGCTTTTATTGAGATATTTATTACTTTGCTGCATTGAACTACTGCTCTAGTTTTGCGCCTGATTTGTAAATAACCCTTCCCCATTTATTGGTCTCGGATTGGATCAACTTATCGAGCTCCTGGGGACTACCTGGCGCTGGCTCTAAGCCACTGGCGCGAAGCTTGTTTTTCACTTCCGACTGATTGAGGGTTTGGCGAGTCAATGTATTCAAACGCTTTTGTAAGGCTGGAGGTAAATTTGCAGGCGCCATGAGAGAAAACCACGAAGTTGCCTCAAATCCAGGTAAGCCTTGCTCGGCCATGGTTGGAATCTCTGGAGCCACTGGGGAGCGTTTTAGAGTGGTTACCGCTAAAGCCTGAACCTCACCCGCCTTAATTAAAGGAAGCGATGAAGACAGATTATCAAACAGCATAGAAATACGTCCACTGATAAGATCCGGCAAGGATTGGGCTCTACCTTTATATGGAATATGACGAATCTGCACGCCAGTCATTTCTTTAAAGAGTTCACCAGACATATGCAATGACGTGCCAACACCAGAGGAACCAAAAGTAAGCTCGTGAGGTTTGGCTTTGGCGAGCTCAATCAGTTCGTGAAGATTATTGATACCCAACTTCTTATTCACCACCAGTACATTTGGGGTGCTCGCTAAAAAACTAATGGGCGTGAAATCATTGATCGGATGAAAGGATAATTTGTCATAGAGAGCGCCATTGATGGCATGTATGCCTACCGTACCGATGAGGAGCGTGTAGCCATCTGGCTCGCTCTTGGCTACCAGGTCAGCACCGATATTGCCGCCATAACCCGGTCGATTTTCCACTAGCACTGGTACATCAAGATTCTTCTGCCAACTCTCAGCCAATACACGCGCCAAAATATCGGGCGCCCCACCAGGTGTGAAGGTCACCACAATCCGAATGGCTTGTTTAGGCCAGGCGGTATCGGTTATGCTTGTTTGGGATTGGGCGAAATTAGTCAGGCCCAAGAAAACCAGCAGAGCTAGAAGACACTTCGCAGCTTTAGAAGTGATCATGATGAAATCACAGGCGCCGACTTAAAAACCAAAACGCGTACGCAACCAAATCCAGCCGTCATATTTAACTGGATCATCAGCACAAGAGCCGATACCACATTCCAAAAGAGTGGAAGCTAGGTTCGCAAAGACTAAAACAATAAATAGGACGACTAATGTATTAGCAAACAGTGAACGCGAACGCACTTCTCGGTTAGGTAGCATCAATAGAATTGCCAGCCCTGCGATGAGACCAAGATAAGCCACAAAAGCCCAGGTGTAGAAGTGCAGTTCCAGAAAGGTTGCACCGAAACCTTTATCTCCCGGCAAAACATGCAAGAGCACTTGGCGCAATGAAACCATCATACCGACTAAGCCACCGATGATGCCCCAACCGTAGTGAGCAGAATGCGCGCCACAACGAATATTGAGTACCAGTGCAAAGCCGATAATCACAAAACCCATGCGTTGCATGAGACATAGTGGGCATGGCAATTCACCGAAATACAGTTGGTCGACGAAGGCATAAGACAACATGCCAACAATCGCAGCTAAAGCCAGCTGATTGCCAAGACCCGCCAAAGAAGGAAAAGAATGCTTACTCATCTTCTTTAGAAATTGAGATTGAGATGACTGTTCGCATGAATGCGGAACCAAAACATCAACATGCAGACGGTAATAGCAAGTACAAATAAACCTGCCAGTCGTTTCTCAAACCACACAAGGACAAGGCCGATAAAGGCTGTCAGGAAAGGTAGAAACATATACATGAATGAATTTTATCGCAGGTCGATCTAGACCTAAAAACAAGTGTCTCAAAGGGTCTTTTGTATAGAATGAGACTATGAAATCCACCCCACCTTGCATTGACCTAAAGCTTGATGGGCCTATTGCCCGAATCACCTTCAATAATCCCACTGCACATAATGCTTTGACGTGGCCTATGTATCAAGAACTCAAGCAGATTTGTGATGCGATAGCAAACATGCCTGAGATCAGGGTAGCTATTTTTAGAGGTGCCGGTGATAAAGCCTTTGTATCGGGTAGCGATATTCAGCAATTTGTAGGTCTCCAAAAAGATGAGCGCTATGAAGTTGCGGTAGATGCCATTTTTCACGCTCTCCAACATTTGTCTATTCCAACAATTGCACTCATCGAGGGATTGGCGGTAGGTAGCGGGCTTCTGATTGCCACCGCATGTGATTTCAGAATATCGACCGATGATGCGCGCTTTGGCATTCCGATCGCAAGGACATTAGGTAACTGTCTATCGCCTAGTAATTTATCTTGGATCACTTATCACTTGGGGGTGCCCATGGTGAAGCGCATGTTACTGACTGCAGAACTGCTGAAGGCGCCCGACTTACTCAGCTTAGGCTACCTCTATCAAACTACTACGCCTGATGCTATCGCAGAAGCAACTGAAGCTTTGGCTAGCAAATTAGCAGCGCTTGCACCGATTACACAAAAGGCAAGCAAAGTCACTTTGGCACGCTTGATGGAGAGTAACTTACCGGATTGCACCGAACTCATGAGGCAGACTTATAACAGCGTCGACTTCAAAGAAGGAGTGGACGCCTTTCTTGAAGGACGCCCGCCTCAGTGGCTTGGCAAATAAAGATTGGTCACCAGTCACCATGTTGATGACCACCTGATTTAGGATTTCGAGTTCAAGAAATCTACGACTGTCTGAACAAAAATATCCGGCGCTTCAATGTGGGGAATATGTCCAACATTATCCAAGGGAACTAACTTAGCATTCGGAATCGCCTGCACTGCTTTACGACCTAATTCAGGAAAATTACCCAAGGACTTGACTGCTTCAGGTGGAGCAAAGCGACGACCAAATACGGTTCTATCTTTCTGACCAATGACCAGCAATACCGGCATCTTCAGTTGAGGCAAGTCACCCACTACAGGCTTTTCAGCAATCATCTGATAAGTTAACACTGAGGTCTTTGCATAGGCTGGGTAGTCAGACCCTTTTTGAATCCGGACATATACCTCCACAAACTGCTCAAAGCTTGGCTGCCAAACTGGAAAATAAGATTGTAAGAAACGGCGATAACTAGTTTCTGTTTGCGCCATCTCTAACTTCAGTAGATTGTCATTCGTTTGTGGTGGAATGTCTTTGCTGTAGTCCTCAAGACCTAATGGGTTTTCCAAGATCAGTTTCTGGACAGTTTTAGGATAAAGGCGCGCAAACCGAATGCCCACCATACCGCCCATCGAGTTGGCAATCACTGAAGTCTTAGTGACGCCAAGCGATTTCAACAGGGCTTGCGTATTCTGAGCAAGATCATCGAAGTGGTATGCCACATCTGGTTTGGAAGATTTTCCAAAGCCAATCTGATCCGGAGCAATGACTCGGTAGCCCGCCGCAGTCAATCCTTTGATCGTAGGCGCCCAATAATCACTTGAGAAATTCTTTCCATGAAACAAAACTACCACGCCCTTCTGCTTACCAATTGCGGGCACATCCATGTAAATCATACTGGCGGGCTGCCCTTGAAGGGAAGTTTGAAATTCTTTAGTGGGATAGGGATACGGCCAAGCACTTAAGCGTAAATCTAAAGGACTCGCATTGGCATAGCGACTTGGTGGTGGAGCTTCCACTTTGGGCTGATCAACCGATGTACAGGCAGAGAGGAAGACTCCGCCCACGCACATCACCAAAGCGATTCCCAGTGCCTTTATTTTCATCTCTGCCTCTTTATCTATTTAAACTGTTTAAATAATCTTGATTTTCAGAGGGCTTAGACCTTCAACTGATCCCTCAAGTACATCACCTTTTTTCACAGGACCCACGCCTGCAGGTGTACCAGACATAATCAAATCGCCTGGCTCAAGCGTAAATAAAGTAGAAAGATATGCGATGGTGTCAGGAATATTCCAAATCAACTGGTTTAAGTCACCCGCTTGACGCACTTCACCGTTCACCAAGAGCTTCACTGTGCCTTTAGTGGGATGACCAAACTGAGTGGCAGGAGTAAGCGCCGCACATGGAGCAGATTGATCAAATGCTTTACCGGTATCCCAAGGGCGACCCATTTTTTTAGCTTCACCTTGCAAGTCACGACGAGTCATATCAAGACCAACTCCGTAACCATAGACATGCTCGAGCGCTTTATCCGCAGAAATATTGGCGCCGCCCTTCCCGATAGCGACCACCATTTCAATCTCATGGTGCACATCATTTGATAGGCTTGGATATTGCATGTCTTTACCATCAGCGACGATCGAGTTGGCCGGCTTCATAAAAAAGAATGGCGGCTCACGATCGGGATCATGACCCATCTCACGGGCGTGATCAGCATAGTTACGCCCAACGCAATAGATGCGATTCACAGCAAAACGGCGGGTATCACCCACAACGGGCAGTGTTGGAACAATGGGTGGATCGATAACGTATGCAGTGCTCATATATTGCCTTTGTAATGGATATCTAATTTTTAATAATGCTAATCTGAATAAATTATGACATTACTTGAATCAATGTCATTGCTGCCCCTTACTACGGAGCTTTAGCACCAAGATGCTCAGAGCCAAGGCAAAGGTCAAGGCATTTGCCAGAATCAAAGGCCACTTCTCAATAATGAGCCCGTAGATCAGCCACAAACCTACCCCAGCAGTAAATAGGCTATACATTCCCACCGAGATCCCAGAAAGATCTCGGGTGCGCCAGGATTGAACAGCCTGAGGCAAAAAGGCAATCGTGGTTAAAAATGCAGCGCAGTAACCAATGATCTCAATCTGATGTGGCAGTAAATTCATACCATTACTGTTTTTTATTCAAGCCAGCTTTACGCGATTCAATTTCTTTGTTGATAGCTGCTAGGGTTTTTGCATCCGGACTCTTCCAGTTGCCACCCGCTTTATTAGCCATATAAGCCACTGCCTCTGAGAAACCTTCCACCGTGAGATTGGGGTTACCGCCCTTGGCAGGCATTCCTCTCACACCAACATAAGCGTGTGCAGTGAGGGTGACCTGGCCTTCCGCAATCAATGGAGCCCACTGAGCCTTGTCCCCGAACTTGGGAGCTTTTAGAACACCAGCGCTATGACAGGCTGCACAGACTTGCTTATAAGTATTCTCACCAGGCTCAGCAAAGGCGGCTAATGGGGAGAAAAAACAAGTAACAAGAATAAAGGGGCGAAGGAGTGATTTCATGGGTAGCTTCTCTGAGATAAGTGGATATGAATCATAATTTATCTCATTTTCAGACGGCGTACTCTTTTGGGCTCGTTACTTAAAGCCAACCTGCAATCTGCCGTTTTAGCCCAATCGACTTATAGCCCGGACTAGCGCTAGAGAGAACCCGGATTTTCCGAATGAGTTTTGCAAGATCGCCATTGACGCTGAGATCCTCATTCATCGCCAGAAAGAAGATCTCGTCTTTAAGCTGAATAAAATCCAGGCCATTATCCAAGGCAATACTTTTAACACCCATGCCTACGTCAGCCTTTTTAGCTAATATCGCTGTAGCAATTGCGGAGTGGGTGAATTCTTCATTTTCGTAGCCCTTGATGCTATATGCATCAATACCCTCTTTAGCCAAAATGGTATCAAAAAGTAAGCGCGTGCCAGATCCTTTCTGGCGATTGATGAAACGTATTTTGGGTCTCGTTAAATCTCTAGCTGAAATGATATTCAGAGGGTTACCTTTAGCCACCAACAGGCCTTGTACGCGCTTCATCACAGGGAATATTTTCATACCCTCTATTTGCAGTCGCTTGGAAATGATCAAAGAACTTTGTGGATCTGAAACATGGAAGCCCGCAATATCGACCTCGTAATTCAGTAGACGCTCCAATGACTCGCCCGATCCAGCAGTAATAAGTTCAAATCCGCCAATATTTAAAACTGCTTTTTGAATAATCGGGTCACTACTACTAGCAAAGCGCCATTGTTTTTTGGCCTTAACTCTAAATTGAGCAAAACCCTCTTCTAGGTGTGAGAGACTAGATTGCCCCAATCGCATCGTCTTTTGATCAAAGTCTTCGGTAAATTGAATCAGGTATCTAGCGTATTCCGATAACTGGGAGCCATGCCCCCTCACTCTATCAATTATCTTAAAACCGAGGGCTAGCTCAACTTCATTGAGCTTTTGCCAAACATTTCTGTAAGAAAGCCCCATTTTTTTACAGGCAGACATCAGCGTTTTGCCGTGATCAATGTCCTTCAATAAGGCAGTCAACCATACCAAATCCACTATAGCTGGATCTTTAGCATTCTTATTTCCGAAAACAAGGGTTGGTCTAATCTGAATTCTCATATGTAATTTTTTGCATATTGATGTTTTGTAATATAACAAATCTTAACCGAACCTAGCAAATGGAGCTCAATTCAAATGACATTCTCATTTAACCGATTAATGGCAAGCGCCATTGCTGCGCTGATGCTGATCAGCAGCTCAGCTTACGCACAAGAGAAAAGCATTGTCCTTTCTTCCACTACCTCCACAGAACAGTCTGGTCTTTTTGGTTTCATCCTACCAATCTTCAAAATGAAGAGCGGAATTGAAGTCAAAGTAGTTGCCGTTGGAACTGGCCAAGCTTTAGACATTGGACGTCGTGGTGATGCTGATGTGGTGTTTGTGCATGACAAACCTGCTGAAGAAAAGTTTGTTGCTGAGGGCTTTGCCACAAAACGTATTGAAGTCATGTACAACGACTTTGTCTTGATTGGACCTAAGTCAGATCCCGCTAAAATTGGCGGTGGCAAGGATATCAAAGTCGCATTTCAAAAGATCGCCACAGCGCAGGCACCATTTGTATCTCGTGGTGACAAGAGCGGTACACACGCTGCTGAATTGCGTTACTGGAAAGATGCCGCTGTCATGGTGGCCCCAAGTGCTTGGTATAAAGAAACTGGCTCAGGCATGGGTCCAGCATTAAACACTGCTTCAGCAATGAATGGCTATATTTTGGCTGATCGCGCTACTTGGCTTTCATTTAAGAACCGTGGCGATTTAACAATCCTAGTTCAAGGTGACCCAAAGCTATTTAATCAATATGGTGTGATGTTGGTCAACCCAGCCAAATTCCCGCACGTGAAAAAAGCTGAAGGCCAAGAATTCATTGATTGGATTACTTCTAAAAATGGTCAAGACGTGATTGCTAGCTATCAAATTGGTGGTGAACAACTCTTCTTCCCGAATGCCAAAAAGCAGTAGAACCAAATATATTGGTTCAGTTAAGACACAGGGCCCGCGATGCGGGCCCTGTGCTTTACTCATCCAGCATTTGCTAATGCTAATTCAATATTAAATGCTTACTTCTTTGGTGTTACAAAACCAATTGCAGTGTCGTCAACAAACTCAATCAATACGTCATCACCAGCCTTGAATTTCTCAAGACCTAAAACGCTTTGATCCACTTTCACTTTTTGCTTCTCACCTGATGGTAATGTGAAAGTCACAACACGAGTCTTTGCGTCAATTGTTGTAATTTTGACGGTTGCATAAACAGTATCCGTAGTCTCTTCAAATGGCTTGGTTGAACCTTTGCCAGAGACAACGACCGCACGGACACCTGAAACGCCAGGCTTGGCATCCTTAGGAGCAGCAACTAAACCAACAGCAATCGCTTGAGCATGTTCAACTACAAACAGATCACCCTTCTTTACCTTATCCAAATCATTGACTTGTTTAGACACGTTCATTTGAGCTAAGTTACCGTTAGCGTCTTTTAGCACTACGATGCGCTTCTTTACGTCTACCGAATCCACAGTGGCTGTCAATACAACTGCTTCAGCCGCTAAAGGCAACATCTTTGCAGGGGTTTGAGCAAATACCGAGCTTGCAGCAATCAAACCGAATGCGGCAAGTAATGTAGCTAGTAAAGATTTCTTCAAGATAACTCCTAAATAAGGGTTTTAAGGGGCGATGCCAAGCAAAGCCTTCGATTCATTCTAACCATGAAGTGGGTTACTTTTAAGTCTTATGGCCAATATTTAAACCTTAAATGAGTGCAATTTGCTAAATTAGGAGACCTGATGACTTATTTACCCCTTCTTCTATCAATAACAGATCGCTATCGTTATGGCGCTGGTTATGGCTATGGTGATCCTGATTAAAACCTGGCAGGACGCCATGCTAAATGCTTACTCTATTCGAAAGCGCGTCTTCGTCGAGGAGCAGGGTGTTCCAGAAGAGATGGAGCTAGATGAATTCGACCTCAATGCTCGGCACGCTCTCGCCTATACAGACTCAGAATGTATAGGTACTGCTCGCTTAGTGACTCTATCTGAGAGCATTGGGAGCATTGGAAGAATTGGACGTATGGCGGTACTGCCAAAGTATCGAGGACAAGGCGTTGGCAGACGACTACTGGAGGCTTTACTGAAAGCATCCCAATCCCAAGACATCAAGCAAGTAGAGTTACATGCACAGGTATCCGTGATCCCGTTTTATGAGCAATTTGGGTTTATTGCCCAAGGTGATATTTATGATGAAGCAGGTATTGCACATCGCGATATGATTCTACGTATCTAACAGCATTGAAATGACCATGACTCAGGCTAACCACCCACCTTTCCTTTTTCGCGTGTGCTACTCTGATACCGATGCAGCAGGCTTTGTGTATCACGCCCGTTATCTAGAGATCTTTGAGCGTAGTCGCTCAGAATGGCTTCAACAAAGAGGTTTAAGTCCAACAAAACTGGTGAATGAGTTTGGCATTCTTCTTCCCGTTCGTGAAATCACCATGCACTTTCATAGGCCGGGTCGCTTGGATGATCTACTGAGTATTGATCAAATCATTGAACATCGTAGTCGCATTCAAATTGCAGTCAAGCAAACCGCGCAGCGGATTGTTACAGGTAGCGCGCCAGAGCTGATTGCCAGCGCCGTTCTTCATATTGTTTGTGTTGACACTACCACCCTTAAACCTAAGGGCCTTCCAGATTGGCTGTTTGCAGCCGATCAATAAGTCCTTAATGTAGGAGCATGTATGCAAGAAGGAAAATTACTGAGCTTTGTAAAGGGTCTCGCAACCTTACTGGAAACCAAGCCTAGTGAAGAGATCATTTTTTCCAAGGGTAAAAAACTCTTAGAAAACTTAATTCAGTTTGACGACTGGTTACCGGAGGAGTTTTGTAAACCACATCCACAGTATTACCAGCAATACTTGCTATATGCAGATCCATTGGATCGCTTTTCAGTAGTGAGTTTTGTATGGGGTCCAGGTCAAAAAACACCGCTGCATAACCATACCGTCTGGGGAATGATTGGTCAGTTACGTGGACAAGAGCGTAGTGCCAACTATTACCGTCAGTCTGATGGCAGCTATCAAGCTAATGAGTCTTTTATTTGCGAGCCAGGTCAAGTAGCCACTGTATCTCCCAATACACATGACATCCATGTAGTCGAGAATGCCTTAAGCGACCAAACCTCCATTAGCATCCATGTTTATGGTGGAAACATTGGCCGTATCGAACGAGCTGTGTTTGATCCCATGACAGGTTTAGAAAAATTATTTATCTCTGGGTACGCAAATTCTGTGACACCAAACCTCTGGAATGCTGTCGGATAGCTTAAAATGGCGACTCTTTCTGCAAACACTGCAAGTGTGGCAGCTCACCCCATTGGCCGGGATAGTCGTTTAATTGAATACGGGCCAATATTTATTTGGCTCCTATGTTATTTACAGATCTTGGTTTATCAGAACCTATTCTTCGCGCGATTAGCGAGGAAGGCTATACCAGCCCTACCCCCATTCAAGAAAAATCAATTCCTGCTGTATTGAAGGGCGGAGATTTACTAGCTGCCGCTCAAACCGGCACTGGTAAAACTGCCGGCTTTACCCTGCCGATTCTTCAGCGCTTAAGCACCACAGCTAAGGCTAGTGGCAAACGTCAATTACGCGCATTGATTTTGACCCCCACCCGCGAACTCGCTGCTCAGATTCAAGAATCTGTCGTAACCTACGGCAAATATACCGGCCTCAAATCGACTGTTATCTTCGGCGGAGTAGGTGCCAACCCCCAAATTAAAGCCATTGCCTCAGGACTCGATATCTTGGTAGCAACACCGGGTCGCCTGCTTGACCTCATGTCACAGAACTGTGTCTCTCTCGCCAATATAGAAATTCTCGTACTTGATGAAGCAGATCGCATGTTGGATATGGGCTTCTTGCGAGACATTAAAAAGATCCTGGCAGCATTACCAAAGCAACGCCAGAACCTGCTATTTTCAGCGACCTTCTCTACCGAGATCAAAGCCTTAGCTGATAGCTTGCTAAATTCACCAGCATTAATTGAAGTGGCTCGGAGCAATAGCACTAATGATGCTATTGCCCAACTGATACACCCGGTAGATAGAAATCAAAAACACCCTTTGTTAGCGCATCTGATTAAAGCAAATCAGTGGCAGCAGGTCCTTGTATTTACCCGCACAAAACATGGTGCTAATAAATTAGTTACTCAGCTTGAAAAAGATGGCATAACTGCCATGGCTATTCATGGCAATAAGAGCCAAAGTGCGCGTACAAAAGCTTTAGCAGAATTTAAGGATGGGAAAATCACTGTCTTAGTTGCTACCGATATTGCAGCAAGAGGTATTGACATTGATCAATTACCCCACGTTGTGAACTACGATCTGCCAAACGTCTCTGAGGATTATGTTCACCGCATTGGTAGAACTGGTAGGGCTGGCTCAAACGGAGTTGCCGTTTCTTTAGTCTGCGTGGATGAGCATCAGATGCTCCGAGATATTGAAAAACTCATCAAGCAAAAGCTGCCGCAAGAAGTCATTGCTGGATTTGAGCCAGATCCGAATGCTGTAGCACAACCAATCCAATTGAGAAGCCAGCAACACCAACAATCCAGAAAGCCTCGACCAGGCAATGCTGGCGGTAATGGCGGAGCCAGACCTGCAGCTAAGCGCAGCTTTAATCGATAATTTAATAGTCCGATCTCAATCTAGCTTGAGATTCATTACCCTAGCTTGATAATTTTCTAGGGAATGAAATGACTATTAAGGTAATTGGTCTTATTCAGCCAAATGATCTTGAGGCATTTGAGGAGTACCGGTCGCAAGTGGGAGATACGGTGAGCCTATATCAGGGCAAGATCATCTCTCGTGGATCGTTCAATACATTTTTATGGAATGAATTGACGTGTGATTCCTTTAGTGCCTTTGTAGAGTTGGAGTTCCCGGATCTAGAGCACTCAGAATCGTGGGCCAACAGCCCAGAATATCAAAACTTGCTGGCGATTCGCAGTAAAGCGATGAAGCTCACTTTATTTTCTATCAGCTTATAAAAATAAAGCCCGGCTCCTTGTGGGGGCCAGGCTGAATTCAATATGAAGTAAGAAGATTTACTTCTTAGCTTCCATAGCTTCTTTGGCAGCGGTAATTTCTTTGCGACGCTCTTTGCATGCACCGGCAATTTCTTGCAAAGCTTTACGAGCACGAGCAGCGGATGCCTTGACACCCTTTTCAATAAACTTTTCGTTTTCTGCTTTGTAAGTTTCAAAAG
>CANGWT010000018.1 GCA_947457745.1 Burkholderiaceae bacterium
CTAGGCGCCCTACCCCCGGGGAAATGGCGCTTTGTAGGGCCCCAAGAGCAATTCTAAGAAGCTCTACCCGTCTATAATTCTGTCAATTAGATTAAGCGCAGAATTACCATCGATACCACTACCTCCAGCAGTCCCGGCGCAGAAGTTTTAAGACGCCGTAGCTTTGCCATCATCTCTCACCCAGATGCTGGTAAGACCACGCTTACTGAAAAACTCTTGCTATACGCGGGAGCGATTCAGATTGCGGGTAGTGTAAAAGCCCGTAAGGCTAGCCGACATGCGACCTCAGACTGGATGGAAATTGAGAAACAGCGTGGTATTTCTGTAGCCAGCTCAGTAATGCAGATGGAATATCGCGATTGCATTATTAATCTTCTAGATACCCCAGGCCACCAAGACTTCTCCGAAGATACTTATCGTGTATTGACTGCGGTTGATTCTGCGCTGATGGTAATTGATGCTGCTAATGGAGTTGAGTCACAAACCTTGCGTTTGCTTGAGGTCTGCCGAGCGCGCAACACGCCAATCGTGACCTTCATTAACAAAATGGATCGCGAAGTAAAGCCGCCTATGGAGCTCATGGACGAGATTGAAACTGCGCTAGGTATTGAAGTGGTTCCTTTTACATGGCCAGTAGGTATGGGTAAATCCTTCGCTGGTGTGATTGATATTGCCCACTCTCAAATGCGCATGTTCAAGGCAGGCGAAGATCGCATTACCGAAGATTCTCATGCAATTGTTGATATCAATGATCCCGCCCTAAAAGAGCGCCTCGGCACCGATCTTGAAAATGCACTTACTGAGGTAGATTTAATTAAAAATGCCATGCCCGCCTTTGACCGAGAAGCCTTTTTAGCAGGTCGTCAGTCACCGGTATTCTTTGGTTCAGCCATCAACAATTTTGGTGTACGTGAAATTCTCAATACCTTGGTAGAGCTTGCACCATCACCGGGATCACGCAAAGCTTTACAACGAGAAGTTAGTCCAGCAGAGAATAAATTCTCTGCAGTGGTCTTTAAGATTCAAGCAAACATGGATCCAGCCCATCGAGATCGTGTTGCCTTCTTGCGCATTTGCTCGGGTCATTTTCAGCGCGGTATGAAATTGAAGATATGTCGTAATGGCAAAGAGGTGCGCACCAATAATGCCCTATCCTTTTTGTCACAACGTCGAGATATCTTAGATGAGGCCTTCCCCGGCGACATTATTGGATTGCCAAACCATGGCCTACTCAGGCTGGGCGATACGCTCACCGAAGGCGAACAATTGCAATTCACAGGCTTACCATTTTTTGCGCCAGAAATTTTCCGCATGGTCGAGTCCGCAGATCCATTGCGCTCCAAGCAGTTGCGTACAGGCTTAATGCAACTTGGCGAAGAGGGTGCGATTCAAGTATTTCGTCCCATGACTGGTGGCACCATGTTGCTTGGGGCATTTGGGCAACTACAGTTTGAAGTGGTGAGCCATCGCCTGCAAACTGAATACGGGGCGGAAGTGCGCTTACTACCAGCACGTTATAACCTGGCTCGCTGGGTGAGCTCGGAAGATCCTGTAGCACTCAAAAAATTCATACAAGAGAATATTCACCGTATGGCCGAGGATGTTGTGGGCGCTTCCGTATTTTTAGCTAGCCATAAATCCGAACTAGATGTTGCTCAACAGCGCTGGGAATCAATTCAGTTCCATGCTCTAAGAGAGCATGCAGGCCTGATCTATCAATCAGACCTCGCTGGTTAAATCTAGCGTGGATTTGATTGTGGCCAGTTGCAATCAAATATTGCAAGTAACATAGTATCGCTTTTTCTAAACGATGCAGTCTTCCCATATTGCGCACAATAAGCCTTGGCTTTTGGTGTTAGCGATGCAATTGATTCCCCATCACTATTTAGAAAGGCCCCATGATTCGAATCTGATGCATCGGTATAAATCGCGGCGCAAGCATTTAAGCCCACTATGCTCAGCAATAAAATATATTTGAGATGCATTATAAAAATCTTCTTAAATAATAAAGATATGGATGTGCCTATAGCTTAAGGCTATTGACTAGCTTTGAAGTAGTTTTATTTGCTCATAGTCAATAGATCAAAAGAAAATCTGCTCACCGCCCGTAACACTTAACTGTTATTCTGATATGTGATCACTATTCCGCGCCCTACATAGGGGAGTCTACTGAGCAAGCTCAGAGGTTCATCATTCCAAGACTCTAGGAAAAATATATGGCTGTTGGCCAAAATCAAAGAAATAGAAAAAACGACCCCATGGTGAGCAAAACTGGCAAAGCCAAATTGGGGCCACTTAACGTTACTCAACTCAGTAAATTGCTCGAATCCAGCACCAAGCCTAAAGAGAAAGCAAAGATTCAGAGGGCCCTCAATAAGCGCCCTCCGGTCACGGTACCCACGGCGACTGCAGTCGTAGCCTAAGTACTAAGCCCCGAAATTACCGGGGCTTTTTCTTATGTAATATGCTGTCACCATGAAAGCATCCCCTCAAATTCACTCAATTTATATTGCCGCCCGAGCGGGCGAGTTGATGGTGCAGCCTGCACGAGCTGAGATTATTGCTGGCGAGGGTATTGTGGGGGATCGCTACGCACATGGTCGAGGTGCATTCTCTAAGTCCAAACTAAAAATACGCCATATTTCCCTCATTGCTCTCTCAGGCATAGAAAATGCTAATGGCCAATTGTGCGCTAAACAACAGCCCCCTTTTAGTGAAGCTGATACCCGAAGAAATCTTGTGATCCAGGGAATTTCTGAGGAAGAGTTGAATGGTCTCGTTGGACAGATTTTCTATTTAGGAGGCATCGCATTCAAAGGCACTGAATTATGCGAGCCTTGTCAGCGACCTGCCAATTTACTAAAAAGGCCCGATTTCATGAACGCTTTTGAGAATAGGGGTGGTCTCAGGGCAGAAGCGCTAGACTCTGGAACCATTAGTAATGGCGATGTGCTCACATACTCATGTGACCAAGAAAAATGATTATTTATAGCGAGCACGCAAGCATTAGTCCAGAGCAGGCGATCGACCTCTATACCAGATCTACTCTCGGAGAGCGCCGCCCAATTGATAGCGTTGAAACTTTTGCAGCGATGCTTGCCAATGCAAACCTCACCATTTCCGCATGGGATGGTGAAAAGCTGGTTGGCATCAGCCGTAGCTTGACAGACTTTGCCTATGTGGCTTATTTAGCCGACCTTGCTGTAGATGAAGATTACCAGCGACAAGGAATAGGGAAGCAGCTCATTGAGAAAACTAAGGAGCGCCTAAGACCTGGCTGCATGATTGTGTTACTTGCAGCTCCAAAAGCAAATACCTACTATGAGCATCTAGGCTTTGAACACAACCCACGTGCTTGGGCTACGAAAAGATAATTCAACTTATTATTGCAATATGTCGACCACAAAACTCTGCCTTATTCGTCATGGTGAAACTACCTGGAATGCTGAAAGACGCCTTCAAGGACATACCGATATTCCCCTGAATGCAAAAGGTATCCTGCAGGCTCGCCAAATGGCGCAAGCCCTCAAAAATTCAAAGCTCTTATTTGATGTTTTATATACCAGCGACCTTAAAAGAGCGGCCGACACTGCAAATGCTATTGTTGAATTGTTTGGGTTGGAGGCAAGGGTAGATAACGCCTTACGAGAGCGTCATTTTGGCGCACTTCAGGGACTCTCAATTCAAGAAGCACCATTATTACAGCCTGTAATTTGGCAAGCTCATATTGCTCGTGATTTAGAGCATGAGCTCGAAGGCGGTGAAAGCATTCAGCAATTTGCATTTCGTGTTCAAACTGTTTTAGACAAGATGCAAGAACAGCATTCAGGAAAAACGATTTTGCTTGTTAGTCATGGTGGTACGCTCGACATGATGTATCGAATTGCTAGCAGGCAAGCTTTAAGTGCTGAGCGGGTGGCTTCAGTACCCAATGCTTCATTAAATTGGATTACCCATCAGCAAGGCGAAGGCTGGTCAATCGAGAAATGGGCTGACACTCGCCACCTTGAAGGTTCCGCATTAGAAGGCGTTGACCTCTAAATAAAAAATCACCCTTAGGTGATTTTTGCTTTTGTAGAAAAGGCTTACTTTCTGATGTGGGCATGGCGGGCGGCATCTTGTGACATGCCATCACCTTTAGGCTTACCTTCAAGCGCCTCTTTTTCAGCGGTAATTTCTTTACGGCGCTCTTTACATGAACCTGCGATCTCTTGCAAAGCTTTACGAGCCCTTGCTGCAGAAGCTTTAACTCCTTTTCCATGGAACTTTTCATTCTCTGATTGGTACACCTCAAATGCAGCTATTAGCTTGTCATGATGGGACATATTTTTCCTTATAAATGATTGAAATAATCGACTTAAGAAACACTTTAACCCAATATATTGAAATCACTTTATTTATTGTGTCCAGCGATCAATAATGGCTTTTAACTTTTCTGCTCCGAGCTCAGTAAGGTACAGGTTGAAGTCATCACGTAGTTTAGAGTCTTTTTTGAATGCAAACCCAAGATTATCAAATCCCACAACTTGGTAGCTGCTACTAACTGGGAGATTTAAGCTTTTTTGGTAATTAACCAGCATCACGTTATCAACAAAAACTAAATCTACATTACCGTTTTGCAATGCAATTAAGGCTTCGGTTGGCGATGGGTACAGCTTTACCTGCTCAACTGAATAATAGCCTTTTGGCTGTAATTCGTTTTTCACATAATCATCAAATACGCTTCCTGTTGGATAGGCAATAGTATATTTACTGAGCTGTGATAAATCAGTTATTTTGATATTACGGTTTTTTAGACCAATCAACTGCCAGGTACTGGTGAAGTATGGGTTGGAAAAATCCATCACTTCTTTGCGTTTGTCTGTAATAGAGATTCCAGAGAATGCAACATCAGCCTGGCCACTGCTTACCGCACCTAGCATTCCAAGCCAATCATAAGCAGTTACTTTAAATGTACAGCCTCGCGACTTGCAGTAAGCCTCAAATATATCTAAGTCTATGCCTGAATATTTCCCATCTTTTTCAAAAAGCATTGGGGGAATGGCGGGTGATATTGCAACCTTAATTAGGCTGGATGGATCCTCTTTAGAGCATCCACCAAGAAGAAGTAGGCTTACCAATAAAGCAGTAATGATGCGTTCAAGTCTCATAACGTTTTCAAGATTAATTTGTATAAATGATCTTATCAAGAATTGAATCAAAAAATTCTATCAAAGTATTACTTTTTTACTTTCTAAGCCTGCATATTCTTTGTATCCCGTTTTGCATCAAGGCCAATAAAAAACCCCGCATACACGGGGCTTTTACCTAGCTGCGATCCACTAATTACTTGGCGCGACTTTTTGCTTCCTTAGGAGTCTGGCTGAATTGACCCTGTGCGCTTTTCATTGCTGTTTCTACACTTTTTTCGAAATTTGCAAAAGCATCTTGAGTGCTTGAACGTACTTGGTCAAAGTTTTGCATCGCCGTATTGAATGCGGAGGTAAAGGCACTGACATATGCCTCTGTCCCGGCAGGAGCCTTTGATGTAGCGGCAGCCACAAAACTCTTCAGGTCATCCTGTGATTGATCGATAGCTGCCTCTACAGCCTCAACCAGCTCCTGGTTTCCGCGACGCAACACTGCAGCCACTTTTTTCTGATAGGCAGCCACTTCAGCAACGGCCTCTTGTACTTCTGGGCTTTGCAAGAGGTCTAATGCTGCTTTTGCATCTTTACCCTTCATTAACTCAGCAGCCTTAACTTGTGCATTTGCCACTGCTTGTTGTGCAGCCTGGTAATTGATTTCAGCTAACTCTTGAGCATTTTCAAGGGCAGTTTGGCCCAGTGCGCGTGCGCTTTCTACGGATTTTGTTTGATTTTCTGCAAATTGGTTTTTGAACATGGTTTTTCCTTTAATTGTTTATTTGTTGCACTGCATCATATTAATAGCTTATTTCGGGCTTAGCAAGGAAATTTTGCTGCAAAGCAACATTTTTTCCTGGATCGCTTCCTATGGCCTCAATTAGCTACAAAGATCCGAGCATTCAGGCTAGATAAGCGCCTGGCGGGCAAAAATGTAATCTGCCCGAATTAAACAATTAAGCAGCTCTATTTTTTAAATAGTGGATCACCCAAGCCGGGTCACTGTCACTTGGAAAGATGGGGTAGTGAACAGCCTCGATCACACCATCATTTGCAATCAGAGTAATGCGCTTTAATAGCGTCATTCCAGCAGCAGCAAAGGTAGGCAAGCGCAACGCTTGCTGAAATTGATGATTTTCGTCACTTAGTACTGGAAATGGCAAATGTAAACGATCCGCCATCTCTTGTTGATATTCAGTGGACTGCACGCTCAGCCCTACAACATCGGCACCAAGCGACCGTAGCTCTTGATAGTGATCCCTAAATGAGCAGCTTTGTGGGGTACATCCCCTGGCTCCCGGGATTTGGTCCCATCCATCTGGCAATGGAACGTTGGGCTGCCCCGTCATTGGATAGCAGTAGATCACCAAGCACCCCTTAATTTCGCCAAGATTACATTTGCCATGAGCTGTTGTTCCTAGGGAGATAGCTGGCAAGCTCATACCTACCAAGTGATCAGCAGCTCCATCATCTTCAGGGATAGGTAAGTCGCCAGGTAATTGATTTAGATTTGTCATAAATGCAATCTTAGCCTACTGAGTCATGATCTATCTACAAGTCTTTGGCGGCGCTGACCTCTTCAGCAATGCGACCTCGGCCATCGATTCAAACTGTCGACGCAAAATATTTTTGATGAAGAATTCGATAACCGCTGTCGGCACCAAGGAGTTCGGCTCAATCTGAGCATCATATTTAAAGGTGGTGAGATCCCTCACTGAAAATAGCCGCCAACTTCCCTTGTAATACTTCGTGTCTCCGCTTAATTGCTCAAAAAGCAATGCTTTGTTGGGGATCTCTACGTACTCCAACTCAGAACGCATCTCAAATGGAATGAACAGAATTCTTTCCTCAAGCAAGCGGGTGACCTTCACTTTATTTCCTGATCTAGAAAGCACTTTTGAGTCGACTATCCCGGGTAGATTTTTCGCGCCCTCATAGTCGGTAATAAATGCAAAGGCCTCACATAGAGTGATTGGCACCTCATAGCTTGCGTTCACCTGAAAGCGATCGCCAGCTCTCGTGACAGCGACTTTTAAGTCATACGCATTAGATGACTCTTGCGCTAAGGCAATGCCGCACGATGCAATCAGGAAAAAGTAAAGGAGCTGCTTCATGCTGGTAGTTTGGTGGTATTAAAGTGGCCTACTTACGAATACCATCTAGTTTTTCACTTAAAGCCTCAACAGCCTTTGTTAAAGCGAATAACTCTTTTTCTTTTAACAGATCAATTTTCTGGTGCAGGAGTTCAATCTCTAACTCAGCCTTCACATTGACCTCAAAATCATTACTAGCCTGTTGACGATCTATTTCTGAAAGTCGATTCTGACTCATCATGATTGCTGGGGCGGTATATGCAGCCTGAAAAGAAAGCATCAAATTAAGCAAAATAAATGGGTAGGGATCCCATGTATTTGTGTTGTTCATTGAGTTGTAACCAATCCAAGCAAAAATACATCCACTTTGAATCAGAATAAACTTCCAGGAACCCACTGTTTTTGCGACAGTATCAGAAATTTTCTGGCCAGTCGTTAACCCTGGAGCGTAACCCTCTACATGACTTGAGATATTGCTGGGGAAGCCTTTGCGATGCTTTCGCCTATGGCTCCTAAGGGACTCTAGAATTTGAAGCTCTTCACTAGTGGGTGTAATTGCAGTCATAGTCCCTCGCTTTCTGTATATAGCTACTTTACGCTTATCGCGAGAATGTATGGCTCGGCATCTGGGATGCCTATCTAAACTCAAAACCCCGAATTAAATTACTTCCAACACCTTACTTAAGGAGCTGCCCTCGTAATTTGGCCTCTCACCAATTTCTTCAAATGGATGCCCTAAGCGATTAACCCAAAAGACATCAAAACCAAACCACTTGGCTGCTAGTGCATCCCATGCGTTACTAGATACAAACAGAATCTCTTCCCTCTTAACAGGAAATGCTTCTAGTAAAAGTCCATATGCTTGAGGGTCTGTTTTAAAAAGACGCACATCCTCAATCGTCACAACTTTATCTAGATAAGGCTTTAAGCCATTACTCTCCACAACAGTAGCGAGCATCTCTCTGCTACCGTTAGACAATATGGCTGTTGATAAACCCTTTTCTTTAATAGTCTTAAGAACATTCAAACTATCTTCAAAACCAGTGAGCTTGGCATATTGATCCATCAGCCGCTTTTCATATCCTGGTGTGAGATTCAAATTCATCCGCTTACAGACATAGCGTAAGGAACGAATCGTCAATTCCCAAAATGGCAGATAGTGCTTGCTACCACTAGGATTGGGATCACTCATTGTTACTAGGCGTGTGTATTCAATTTGGCGATCTCGCCACATCAAAGCAAATGCTTGGCCATGCCCTGGAAATAGCTCTTCTGCTAATTGACCCATGGAATAGACATCAAACAGTGTTCCATAAGCATCAAAAGCGATTAGCTTATACATATGCGTCCCTTACTTTTTTATAATTTTCTATTGTCGTTTAAAAAATATCTCTGAAGCACAGCATTAAACCTATAAATGAGAAAACCACCCGGAGGTGGTTTTAGTTTTTCTTGCTAACCCTTACAGTAACTGGCGGAGCGTACCCAATCTTACTTAATTAAGCCACATGCAATTCTTGGGCCAGAATTACCTGCTGGCTGTGATTTGTAATCATCGGGATCACGATGCACAACAACAGATTTTCCCAAAATACCAGTTGGCCCATTATTAACAGCAAAGCCACTTAGCTTTGCAGAGTAAATGGCATTACCGTTAGCATCCGATTTAATGTTTGGCATGTCTCCAGCATGATTAGCTCCACTTCCAGGCATTCCATGCGGCTTTGTGTCTGGATTAAAGTGGCCACCAGCGCTAGTCGCGTCAGGGGCGGAGCAATCTCCTTTTTCATGAACATGAAATCCTTGCTCAGCATTGGGTTTTAGTCCGGAAAAGTTTCCAGTAACCAAAACATCATGCCCTTGCCAGACAAAATTTACTGTGCCTTTTGTATTTGAGCCTGAGCGTGACTCTAAGCTGGCGGACGCTTTTTGACCGGTACCATGCTCCATTGACTGGCAAGCTGCCAGCAACAAAACCGATGCAGCACCGACTGATAGGGAAATTCTTTTAACCATTGTTTGCCTCTTTCTATTTATGTAGACTCAGAATAGATCTTGTACTGACACCCTTCAAGCAAAATAAACACCATACTACAAGTAGTCTAGTTGACTTACTTTACATCTTAATAATGCGCCAAGCACCTTCTGAGCGACCATCACCAATCTTATCGCCAGGCTTGACATCTTTGACATAGAAATACAAAGGCATACCATTAAACGCTAACTGCTTTTTTCCATCATCGCGGGTAATCACTGAATAATCACCAGACACAGCCGGACTGCCTTCCACCAATAGTGGTGGCCAATTGCTTGCACACATACCATTACAAACTGACTTGCCTGAACCAACGACATCCTTGTTATAGGTGTACAAGGTCATGCTATTGTTTCCAGCCAATACACCATCGTTAGCCTTAGTAAATGGTGCCAATGCTACTCCGGTCATCGATGCACAGGCAGCCAATGTAGCTGTAGCCACTAAAGCCATTAATAAACTTTTTATGCGATTCATATTCACCTCTTTTTGGTTGATGTAATACTTTAACTCCAATTTAAGTCTGTCGCTTTGAATAGCATCCGCCACCTATCCCACGAATACCTAACCCTAAGCAGCCAGCTTATATAGGGCCAACCCTAAGTTCAACACGGCCAATGTAATTAGCGTGCCAAATGTGAGCATCATTCCTAATACACGCTTACTGAAATCTGGTGGGGGCACATTAATACCTACGGCGTGAATCAGACGCCCAATGATTAAAGTAATTCCAGCAATGGAAATTAACCACCAGGGTGCACCATTTAGCTCAAGACAAGCAATTAAGAGGATTCCCAAAGGAACATATTCAGCAAAGTTGCCTTGGGCACGAATTGCTCTTTCTAAATCCTCATGGCCACCACTTCCTAAACCAACCTTATTCTTTCTTCTCAGGCCAATGACTTCAAAAGAGAGTTTTACAAAGATGATGGTTAATACAGAGGCAATGATTGAGGTAACTAGTAACATTTAAGGCTCCCGAAAGAATTTCTAAATATTACTCAGAAAATGAAAAAACCACCCGCAGGTGGTTTTAGTATTTCTTAGCGGTCAGGGGGGATCCAACCACCGATATAAGGAATTATCGACCTTGGCAGGCAAGGGGCATCTCCCATAAAGGCTTGTCTTGGGTATAGTCACAATTAACGCCTACAGACGATGTTGTGCTCGCAAGACAACCACTTAATACCAAGGCGAGTAGGACAGAAGTGAAAGCAATTAACAAAATTTTCATATAAATCACCAGTAATTAATTTGTATAAATTCTAATGGTAAAAACTACCTGAAGGTGGTTTTGGTATTTCTTGGTGGCCCAAGGCGGAAGCGACCCGAGCTAAGGATGCTGTAAGCTACAAGTCCACAAATTAAGAGCTAATCATGAAGCGACTCATTATCACCTTAGTATTTCTGCTTTTCTCAGGCCCATCATCTGCTGAGATTATTCAAGTTCCTGGGCCCTATGGCGATACAACAACTGCTTACTGGGGGAACTTAAACTCAAAGGCTGTGCTTTTATTCTTTCCAGGCGGCGATGGAAGTTTTGATATTGCCTCTAGAAATCCTCCAAAACCACCGTGGGTTTTATCTAAACTCTACGATGCTAGCCAAAAGGTTTCTGGTCTAGACTTGGTCTTTGTTGATAGCCCACACTCCTTGGGAATGCGAGGCGGAAATATAGGTCCCCGATACACGAAAGAGCATTTATCTCGATCTTTAAGTGTCATCCAGTTTTATAAAGAGAAAACAAAAAAACCAATTTATCTTATTGGTCATAGTAATGGCGCCATTAGCCTTTCAGAGCTTCTAAATCAATCGAAAAATAAGCAACAACTTCTAGCTGGAGTTATTTTTAGCGGCAGTCGAAATGAAACCAGCATTGATGGGTCGCCCAATATTCCAGTCCTTTTTTTACATCACGAGGATGATGCCAATGGAAGATGGACCTCTTATTCAAATGCTGAAAGTCTTTATAAGAAAGTTAAGGCAATAAATTCAGGCCCCACCAAGTTCTCAACAGTTCATGGGGGAGTAGCCGGCGGCGATCCATCCACCAGCGGGCACCATATGTATGAGGGGTCTTTTGACGAGGCCGCTAATTACATTTGGGAGTTCATTTTTTCACAAGATATGCCAAAATAAAAAACCGCCCGAAGGTAGTTTTAGTGTTTCTTGGTGGCCCGGGCGCAATCGAACCACTGATACATGGAATTGATTCATCACCATCTTTTACAGTAACCGACTCCATTTTTGTTATAGAGCTTGATATACCAGATAGAACAAAGCCAACCTCTTGAGCATAAAGATCGGCTGACTCTGAAAACTTTTCTAATGTGCTATCAAATACATATAGGTTGCCATCTTCAATGACGTGATCTTAATTATTAGGCGAACAAATGGAGCCTTATTAATATGCTTGTGGCAACTTAATGACAAATCTCGCTCCACCCGTAACAGCATCCTCATATTGGATAGAGCCTCCATACCTGCTGACGATATGCTTACAAAGCCATAGTCCTAGACCCATGCCAGTCTGCTTGGTAGTGCTCAACAACTCAAATAGTTGAGATTTGAAGTCCCCAGGTACACCTGAGCCATTGTCAGAAACACTTAATTGAACAGACTTGCCATCCCTAATAGCCTCCATAGCAATACGACGCTGGAGCGTGCCTGAATTTGCCAATGCCTGAATCGCGTTATTGAGTAAATTTAATATCACTTGTTCAATTTCAGCTGAATTAACCTTAATAACTAAACCATCATCAACTCGAAGCTGAATTTGGATGTTCTTAGACTTGAGTTCAGGCTTAACAATATCTAGAACTTTTGCTATCAAATCGCCCAATAGAACTTCTTGAGCATTGGATGCGCCCTCTGTAAATATTGACCTGAGTGACTTAACAATCGTTGCTGCCCGCTTGTTATCTTGCTCCAGGGAATCCAAGATTTCTTTTCCCAAGTCGGGATTAAGTACTCCTTTTTCCAACTTCATTTTCAGAAACTGGATATTAAGATTGGATGCGCCAAGAGGTTGATTGAGTTCGTGGGCAATCGATGCAGATAAAGCGCCAGTTGCCGCAGTCTTATTAGCTTTCATTAAACCGTAGATGAGCCGCTCTTTTTCTTTGAGAAGCTCGCTAATCTTCTGATTTTCTTCTTTTATAGTCTTTAAGTCATTGGCAATTTGACTTTCTTTTTGAGTCTGCTTTTCTAAATAGAAACTGCCAAGAGCTACATACACCAAGATCGTACTACCGTATCCAATCCATAAAAGGGTTAAGGCTAGAGCATCTTGAGCATATAAGAAGAAATTGGTTTGGGCGCTTCCAATCAATATCCAAAGCGTTCTACAGGTTTCCCCAAGTAAAGTAAACGCTGTTAAAAAAATTAGCCACTTCACCACTATTGTTCGATCTACTTTGTAATACTTTCTCAACTCCCATATTTGCCATACTAAGAGTAACTCTTGAGTAATTGTTATTAAGGCTACCCGATATTTAAAACTGTCTGGCATTGCCCTCAAGTAGTCATAGAGAAAGAAAATAAAGACTGGGATGAGCCATAAAACGATGGTCTGAATCTTAGTAAATGGGCGCTGATTCCAAGAACGATATACAAATATGAGAACAAAAACCGAAACAATAAATGAGGTATTTGCTATTGTCAGGAAAAACTGATGTATCCACAAAGCAATACCAAAGCTAAAGGAGGACAGGGAAAAGATCCCTACGCTTAAGGGCCAATAAATGCTGAATCCACTTGCCCTATTAGCTCGATATTGATACAGGGCACTTAAAAACAATCCCAGACCAATTAATGAAAAAACAATAAAAAATATTTGGTTGGCTAGCTCCATGAACTACATAGTACTAAAGAAGCTTAACAATGTCGTTTAAAACGATAAATCATATAAAAGATCGTAAATTTAGATCTTTGTATTTAATTACTGAGTTCGAGCTAAATGAGAAAAGACTCTAATCGATCATATCGAGATAGTGAGTCATCTGTTTTGTGCTCAATGGTAATTTAGTAAGCTCCAAATAATAGGTGCTTGCTCCCGGCATACTTTCAATAGAGCCAGGGGTTAACTTACCCATGGGAACCAAGTAGTTCCCATGCAACTCTTTCATATGTGAAAAAAATAGCATGAGCGGAACCTTAAGCTCTATAGCTCGCAATACTAGTTCCTCACATAAAACATTGGGCGGCTCTATACGCTGCCTGTACAAATTATTTTTTTCTTTTATGGCATGACTCATATAGCGCTCAATGTGTACATCCTCATAAAGTCGTTTGTTGAAGTCATAGATATAGTCCGTGAGGGCTCTAGAAATCCAATAAGCTTCATTTTCACTGTATTCAGCCTGTAAATTCTGCCAAAGCTTTGCTTGATAAGCATCTTTGAATTTTTGACTCCGATGTTTATAGAAAGGGTGCGACTTAACGAGGCCAGATACTATTCCGCCAAGAAGTAATGCACCTCCTATCAACAGGCTTTCACCCATAATTTGGGGGGGATATAAGGCAAAAAAGGCTTTTGAACATGCCTTTCAATATAAATAGATAATCGCGCAATAAGCCTGTAATATGCTCATCTTTAGAAGTCTTTTATCTTCACCTAATTAATTGATTTAGATAGTATTTTTTCTACCTAGTCATTTCATGGCCTCGTAACATTCAGTTTCATTCATGTTGGAAAATAAGTTATGGCTTCAGATAAAAAACTGAGAACCCAGCCCAAGCAATCCAGAGCTGAAATTACTGCTGACATCATCATTCAAGCGGCCATACATGCCATTGAGAGCGCCGAAGAAATAGAGGCAGTTACATCTCAAAATTTAGCGGTCAAGTCTGGATTTTCAGTAGGCTCCCTATATCGTTATTTCAAAAATAAAGATGACCTATACACTAGCCTTTGGCGTTTTTTTGTAACACGCCTTCATGCTGGTTTAGTGCCAAAAATTGAAGCATTCCCCGATCACGGGACCGTCCGGCAATTGATGATGATGGTGTCTGGATATTATTTTAATAACTTACGTTCTCGCAGACCTGGCAAGGTCATCCCCTTCTATCGACTTTTTATAAAATCCACTCCTGAACCGGAAAATGTATACAAGGTGATGGATGTTCTTATTGAGCCCTTAATGCGGGCTCAGATTCGGAATCAATCGGGAACCATGAAAATTATGGATGAAAACGAAGTAAGGATTTGCTTGCGAGCCTCACAGGCTATGATTAGAAATGACTTTATGGAAAGAAATCCATATTTTGGAACTACATCACATGAGCGAACGGTGTTGGATTTGCTGGTTCGACTCTTTCAGAAATAATACGCACCAGAATGGCACAATTTCATGTTCAAAAAAGAGCTGTGGGGTGTAGATTTAGAGCATGAGTAAAAGCCTAAAGACAATTGCTTGCCTCAAGATATTGCGTGGAGTCATTGCCATAATGATTAGTGTCAGTCTTTTTTTGGTCTATCGAAACTCGGAAGCATTTTCTTGGATTAATCATCCCGGGCTCGGCAACATAGCCTCTCAAGATCCTTTCTTACAGGTGTTATTTTTTTGGCTAGGGAGCTTTAATCAAGAGCAAATATTGAGTATCGCCATATTAGCTGGCACTATGGGTCTCTTGCGCTGGGTAGAGGCAGGTGGGATCTGGCTCAATAAGAGTTGGGCTCAGTGGTTGGCTGTATTTTCCGGTTTTATTTACATCCCTTTTGAGATAAATGAGCTCATTCACAGGTTTAGCTGGCTGATGGTATTAATACTACTTATCAATACAGTTATCGTGACCTATCTACTGTATGTCTTACATACCAAACGCTTAGCCAAACTTTCTGCGTGATTTTCATCAAGAAGTTCATAGCGCTTGCCCTCATTAAAAAAACACCTTCGGGTGATTTTGGTATTTCTTGGTGGCTCAGGGCAGTATCGAACAGGGCTTATGATGGGAGCCCTGGGGACTGAGCGACAATGTGCCTATGAAAGACTATGAAGTTATCTCCATTGAACCCACCTATCTTGGAAAGCTGTGGGTTGTTACCTACAAAAAGGCCAATGGTCAAACCGATATTGAAACGGTTGAGGCACTTGATCCCAATGGTGCTTTCATCGCGTTTCGTAACTTGATGATTAAGCTGGCAAAGGTAAAGTCATCCCCCAGGCCTTAAAAGAAAATAGCTGGCCAAGTGAGCCATGCAAGTTCTTGGCGGTCCGCAGCTGAGTCGACTAGGGCTTTAAATATATTGACAACAAAGATTAAGCCCCGTGACCATGAATGTAAGTTTCTAGAAACTTAATCTGACTGCCTTGATGTTCAATAATATTTTTTACTAAATCTCCAACAGAAATCACTCCAACCACTTTAGCTCCCTCTAGTACGGGCAAGTGTCTGATATGTTTGTGAACCATTATTGCCATACACTCCTCTAGTGAGTTAAGTGGCGTCACGGTAAGTGGTTTTGCTGTCATTATTTTAGAAACGGCCACTTGTTTTGGATTATTGTTTGGTAATAGCACTTTTATAGCGCAGTCCCCCTGCGACACGATCCCCGCTAAAACTCCG
The DNA here is from genome assembly GCA_947457745.1 of Burkholderiaceae bacterium. GTDB lineage: Bacteria > Pseudomonadota > Gammaproteobacteria > Burkholderiales > Burkholderiaceae > Polynucleobacter. The sequence continues at coordinate 15,819 of CANGWT010000018.1, forward strand.
TCATCGACAACTAAAATAGCCCTTACTCGATGCTCTCGCATCAGCATTAAGACATCTTCTACGGTATCAGTTGATCGTACAGAAAAAACGATATTCGCTTTTTGCTCAATAACTTGCTTTACTGTTGTCATAAAAATCTACCTATTAAATTGAAATTTGAGTGTATTCGCTGGTGCTTAATCATTTTTTTATATAAGTTAAATAATTATATTCTGAGACGCCATCCTATCCAAAGCAGGATTATCAAGTTGGCCAAAATAAAATAGCCCACTTGTTGGGCTATTTAGATTCTTGGTGACCCCGAGTGGAATCGAACCAAGTTCGCTGAGGTCTTACTCTATGGGAGCCATCTCTGCTCCAGTTGGTCTTTTATAGCGATTGTAAGACCACATATATTGATGTGGCTTTGAAAGTATCATCTCTTCAAAATAGTGATTCATTTCTGTACAGGCATCAACCAGACAATCTGGAAACGCTTCTGTCATCAATCGACTCTTAATTAGCCAGCCCTTACCCAAGCCCAATCTTTCTGCCCCAACAAAAAGAATTGCCACGTTTGCTTGACGAGCCAATTTAATTGGAAATGATGTTGTGTAAGCATATTGATTAAAAAATTTAGCCCACACTCCATCACCAATGCTAGGCACCTGATCTGCTAATAAGCCGACCACCTCACCTTTTACTAAAGCCCGTTTAATCTGACGAACCCCGCCGATATTTGCTTCCACAAACTCAATCTCGGTATGTTTACGTGATTTAAGCATAAGCTCATTCACCCATCTTTTTCGGGCTGGCCTATACATTACGGTTGCCCTTGTATGCTCAGCAAAAATACGAGGCACTATTTCAAACCCTCCCAAGTGTGAAGCAAGAACAATTAAGCCGTTTCCATTTTTTGATAGCTCAATAACTTGATCCAAGTTTTCTATGGTTGCTTTATCAACAGAGGCTTTTGGATGCCTCCAAATCCACAATGTGTCAGCAAACATCATTCCAGATTCAGCAGCCACTCTCCAAGGGGTTAATTGGAATCCAAAATAATGGGCTGCGCTCTGATGATTTTTATATAGGCGTCGTCGGTACCTAGGAGAAAACAAGTAAACCAATACACCTATGCCAGCCCCAATAATTTGAATGACGGCCAATGGAAGCGAGCTAAAGAGCCTCAATAAAAAATATAGCATTAGCCATTCTAGACGCTATCAAATAAAAAACCACCCGAAGGTGGTTTGAGCTCTCTCTGTTGCGGTACTTATTAGGATTAAAGCAACTTATACAGTTGTCGCATATTCTGTATTTTGGCGTGTAAGTGCTGAGCTTGCTCGAGTTCTTTGGAAAAGTCTTCTTTCACACTATGCTGCATGATGAGTAATATTCTTTTGGCCTGATCATGTAAAGCTAGACTTGCAAGCGTCAAATAAAAAAATGCTTTGCGGTAGTCTGCTTGGATTATTTCGCCCTTGCCATAATGACTTCCAAGTGTATAGGCCGCCTGCCTGCTACCAAGCTCTGCTCCCTTTGCCAGCAGCTCTGCTCCCTTATCAACATCTCTAAGAACACCCTGAGCAGCGCCCACACCCGTTATATAAATATTTCCGAGATTACAAAAGGCATCGTGGACCTCCTCTTTAATGGCTTTTGTGTAAAACTCAACTGCTTTTTTGTAGTCCGGCTTTCC
>CANGWT010000019.1 GCA_947457745.1 Burkholderiaceae bacterium
ATGTTTTGTATTGAGGCGAAATATGGCGAAATTGATTACAATTTCGCCATACCTTCAAGGAGCGTTGCAAGGAATGCTGAGAACCAGTGTTTCCCCAGGCTTGAAGGGAGTGGACTCCTAGGTAATCCCGGAGTTTGCTAATTGCAACTGCGCTCGCTAACCCATGATTCAATGGCTAGCGAGTTTCTACTCCAGCATTGAATCGTATTTAGCTGGAGCATTCATGAGTACCGTTTCCGATTTAAATAACTTTGTAGCAACCCGTTGCGCTATCGCCGACATTTCTTTGGCTGACTTTGGCCGTAAAGAAATCGCCATTGCTGAAACTGAAATGCCAGGCCTCATCGCTATTCGTGATGAGTTCGCAGCACAGCAGCCATTACGTGGCGCGCGCATCACCGGCTCATTGCATATGACTATTCAAACTGCAGTCTTGATCGAGACGCTTGAAGCGCTTGGCGCTGAAGTGCAATGGGCATCTTGCAACATTTTCTCTACACAAGATCATGCTGCTGCAGCGATTGCTGCTAACGGCACACCGGTGTTTGCGATCAAAGGTGAAACGCTTGAGCAATATTGGGATTACACCCACCGTATTTTTGAGTGGGCTGATGGTGGCTTCACCAATATGATTTTGGATGACGGTGGCGATGCGACTTTGTTATTGCACCTAGGCGCACGTGCTCAAAAAGATCAAGCTTGCTTGAATCACCCAACGAGCGAAGAAGAAACCATTTTATTTGCCGCCATTAAAAAGAAATTGGTGCAAGATCCAACTTGGTATTCCACCCGTTTAGAAAAAGTTAAAGGCGTTACCGAAGAAACGACTACTGGCGTTCATCGCCTCTATCAGATGTTTGCTAAGGGTGAATTAAAGTTCCCAGCCATTAACGTAAATGACTCTGTTACGAAGAGCAAGTTCGATAACCTCTATGGTTGCCGCGAGTCTTTGGTGGATGCAATTAAGCGTGCTACTGATGTCATGGTTGCCGGTAAGGTTGCAGTTGTTTGTGGTTATGGCGATGTAGGTAAAGGTTCAGCACAAGCCCTACGCGCTTTGTCTGCTCAAGTTTGGGTTACTGAAGTGGATCCAATTTGCGCATTGCAAGCTGCGATGGAAGGCTACCGTGTTGTCACAATGGATTACGCTGCAGATAAGGCAGACATCTTTGTTTCGGCTACTGGTAACTACCATGTGATTACACACGACCATATGGTCAAGATGAAGAACCAGGCCATCGTTTGTAACATTGGCCACTTTGATAACGAGATTGATGTTGCTGGTATTGAGAAATACAAGTGGGAAGAAATCAAGCCACAAGTAGATCACGTGATTTTCCCGGCAGCTAACGGCAATCCTGAGAAGCGCATCATCATCTTGGCAAAAGGCCGCTTGGTTAATCTCGGTTGCGGTACAGGCCACCCATCTTATGTAATGAGTTCTTCATTTGCGAACCAGGTAATTGCACAGATCGAACTGTGGAATGCAGTTGGTACAGATAAATACCCAGTCGGTGTTTACACCTTGCCTAAGCATTTGGATGAAAAGGTTGCTCGTTTGCAGCTCAAGACATTGAATGCTCAGTTAACTGTATTGTCAGATCAGCAAGCTTCTTACATTGGTGTGACGAAGGAAGGTCCTTATAAGACCGATCACTATCGTTATTAATTTGCACTCTTGCTAGACATTGTTCAATAGAGAAATAGAGATACAGGCCCAAGATCATGGAATTAAGCGTTGAATTCTTCCCTCCAAAAACACCTGAAGGTGAGAATAAGTTACATCTCGTGCGTGAGCGTTTTAGTGAAATGCTCAAGCCCGCTTTTTATTCTGTGACCTTTGGCGCTGGTGGCTCTACTCAATCTGGCACATTAAAAGTCGTAAGCGATATTCATGCTGCAGGTGCAGCAGTTGCTCCCCACTTATCTTGTGTTGGTAGCTCACGTGAGAGCGTGCGTGAGATGTTGAAGCAATACCAAGCTTTAGGTATTAAGCGTATCGTAGCTTTACGTGGCGACTTACCATCTGGCATGGGTCAGTATGGTGAGTTCCATCACGCTAATGAATTAGTTGAATTTATTCGTACAGAAACCGGCGACTGGTTTCACATTGATGTAGCTGCATATCCGGAATGCCATCCTCAAGCTAAGTCACCGGCAACTGATGTGGATTTTTTCGTACAGAAGATGAAGGCTGGGGCAAACTCCGCAGTCACGCAATATTTTTATAACAGCGATGCCTATTTCCGCTTTGTGGATGAGGCATATGAATTGGGTGTTACTCAGCCGGTGGTTGCTGGAATCATGCCGATTACCAATAGCACTCAGTTGCTTCGTTTTTCTGATGCTTGCGGCGCAGAAATCCCGCGTTGGATTCGTTTGCGTTTGCAGTCTTATGGTGATGACACCGCATCTATTCGTGCATTTGGTGAAGAGGTGGTTACTGATCTTTGCGACCAGCTTTTAGTAGCAGGTGCACCTGGGCTGCATTTCTATTCACTGAATCAGGCTGACGCTGTTTTAGCCATTGCAGATAATTTAAGTCTTAATCAGTAATTACCAAGCCTGACTCAGTTAGCATGGCATCCAAAGGTTCATCATGCGTTTGAGATTGCCACTGTGCATCATCTAACCTTTGCCAATCAAAGCCAATTCCTACGCAAAGTAGGCTTGGCTTCGCTTTACGCAACTGCGCTAAAGTTCGATCAAAGTAACCGCCTCCATACCCAAGCCTCCAATAATAGGTCTTATCGCCTACCTTAGACTGTGACCAGCCTACACAGGGAATCAAAATACAGTCTGGAGTGATTTGAGGTCTGCGAGGATTATTGGGATCGGGCTCTGGTACGCCGTGGCGACTTGGAATCAGTAGGTCGTCCTTTTGCCAGACATAAAAATCCAAATGTTTATCAGGACGCCCAAAAGGGAGTGCTAGCTCTTTGCCTGTCTTGCTGTCAGCCCAGGCCAAAAGAGCTGGTCTTAGGTCAAGCTCATCTTGTATGGGGTAATACAAGGCAACAGATTGAATCTGGGCATCGTGCTTAGCCAGTAAGTGGGTAAGACTGGTCACAACAGCTTCTTGTGTTTTGGCATAGCCTGCGCTGCCCGCAAACTGTTTTCTTTGGGCTAGTAAGTCCTGCCGTAACGATTTTGGAGAATTGCCGTGCATATGAACCATTATCAGGCGAAAATTAAGAGATATAGTAAATCGATAAGGCAAGACGGTGAAAAAGAGGTTTGATATTCTTAGTGGTTGGCAGAAAACGGTAGGGGGAGTTTTATTTTTGACCCTTACATTCTCTACGCCCAGTATTGCTGCAGAGAAGGCCAAGAAAGCTACGCCTACTAAAGAAAGCAGAATTTCAGCCTTTGAAATCACCGAAGGCGATCGCACTTTTATTGAGTTGCGTGAAGCGGCCAAAAGAAATGACGTTGCTCGAGCACAGACCTTGGCAGCTAGCCTCTCCGGTTACCCCTATGACGACTATGTAGCTTATTTCCGCATTAAGCCCCAGTTATTTGATAGTGCCGGTGGTGCACGTGCCGATAGTAATGCTGACTCTCAGGTGTTGGCTTTTCTGAATCAATATCAAGGTACGGCTTTAGCCGATCGGATGCGCAATGATTGGCTGCTCGTTTTAGGTAAGCGAAAAGACTGGGCGCGCTTTGAAGTCGAATATCCCAAGTTTATTTTGGATGATGACACTCAGGTGAAGTGTTATTCACTACAGTCGAAATTAGCTCAAGGTGAGAACCCAACAAAAGTAGCAATTGACGCACGCTCAATATTATTGGACCCAAGATATTTTGGCCAGGCTTGCCAAGAATTAGCGCCTGCTTTGGTCAGCGCCGGAGGTATGACACCGAGTGAAGCAAAGGCGATTGGCCGCGCCGCTAGTGAGATGGGTTTTGATACTATGTCACGCCGCTTAGGTGGTGAAGATCCCATCGCCGAGATTGTAAAAGCTGCTAAAAACGATCCAGCAAAAGCATTTAAAGATTTTTCACAAAATGCATCTCGCTATAACAAAGAGAATCAGGCTGTAGCTTGGGGTGTCATTGGTCAGTTTCTCGCAAAAAAATTAGATCCCAATGCAGACGATGCTTATCGTTTTCAACAAGAGCTAGGCTATAACGAACTTCTCTCTTCTGAAAGCCAGGAGTGGAAAGTACGTGCAGGCTTACGCGCCAAGGATTGGACTCTGGTAAAAAATGCGATTGAAGGCATGAATCCTGCTGTACGTAGCAAAGATCCTGCTTGGACTTATTGGTATGCGCGTGCACTGAAGGTGGATGGACAAAATGAAAAGGCACGTGAAAACCTTGAGCTCGTTGCCGATCAATACAATTTTTATGGGCAGCTTGCACGAGAGGATCTTGGTAAATCAAATCAGGTGCCTGCGCGTACTAAGGTTGGTGACGCAGAAATCGAAGCGATGTCTCAGCGCAAAGGCTTTATCAGGGGCGAGCGCTTCTATGCTATGAATTTGCGCTTTGAAGGCAATCGTGAGTGGAACTGGGAATTGCGCAATATGACTGACAAGCAACTGTTAGCATCTGCTGAGTACGCCAAGCGAATCAGTCTATATGACCGCGTTGTCAATACTGCAGACCGCACAAAGCAAGAGCATGACTTTAGTTTGCGCTACCCAACACCCTATCGTGATGAGCTATCGCCGATTGCAAAGCAAATTGATTTGAATTTAGCTTGGACTTATGGATTAATTCGTCAAGAATCACGCTTCATCATGAATGCCTCCTCTTCGGTGGGCGCCTCAGGATTGATGCAGGTGATGCCGAATACAGCGAAGTATGTGGCTAAGAAGATTGGTATGAGCTCCTATACCAGTGATAAGCTCGCTGACACCAATACCAATCTCACTTTGGGTAGCAATTATCTCAATATGGTTTTAGTCGATCTGGATGGTTCTTGGGTATTAGCTTCTGCCGCCTATAACGCTGGTCCGTCACGCTCGAAAACTTGGCGGGAAAAACTAACCAGCCCAACAGAGGGTGCAATTTTTGCGGAGACTATCCCGTTTAATGAGACACGTACCTACGTAAAAAATGTTTTGGCAAATGCCATGTATTACTCATCGGTAATGCATGGACAGACACAATCTTTAAAGCAGCGTTTGGGGGTGATCACTCCTAAAGCAGCAAGTGCCTCTGAGCTGCCTTAGTAATTTAACTAGATGGGAGTTTTATGAAATATGACATTCTGCTAATTGGCGGTAACGGTTTTGTAGGCAGAGTCTTGGCTGCCCAATTGCAAGCAGAGGGCCATTCCGTTTTGCTGCCTACTAGGCATTTAGCATCTGCACGTGAATTACGTATGTTGCCAAAGATACATTTAGAAGATGCTGATGTACATGAGTTTGATTCTTTGCAAGAGCTTTGCTCACGCATTAAACCTGGCGGTGCAGTTATTAATTTAGTTGGTGTGCTGCATGATAAACCTGCCCAGCCTTATGGAAAAGTATTCGAAGCGGCTCATGTGGAGCTCCCTAAAAATATCATGACCGCTATGCAGTTATATGGCCTCAAGCGCTACTTACATATGAGTGCGTTGGGCGCGGACTCTCATGGCCCATCGATGTATCAGCGCAGCAAGGGTGATGGAGAGGCTGCAGTAAAAGCCAGTAATCTAGACTGGACTATTTTTAGGCCTTCTGTCATTTTTGGTGCCCAAGATCAATTTATTAACTTGTTTGCTAAGCTAGCGAAATTATTTCCAGCGATGCCTTTGGCAAATTCAGGAGCACAGTTTCAGCCAGTGAGCGTGGATGATGTAGCTACTGCATTTACCAAGTCCCTGAAAATGCCATCGACTATTCATCAGTCTTATGATTTGGTAGGGCCTACGGTTTACACCATGAAAGAAATTGTAGAATTTTCCGCGCGCAAGGTAGATACAAAATGCGCCATTATTCCTGTCCCTGATTTTGTTGGTTATCTTCAGGCTTTAGCGTTTGAGTTCTTGCCCGTCCCGACTTTAATGTCACGCGATAATATTGCATCTATGCAGTTGCCCAATACCTTGCCACTCAATGGATTAGATGCATTGACTAAAGTTTTTAACATCAGCCGTCGTACCCTAGAAGGCATGAAATAAGTCAATGAAGATCTATGCAGTTGGCGGCGCTATTCGGGACACCCTTATGGGTTTGCCGGTGCACGACATTGATTACGTGGTGGTGGGTTCTAGCGTAGAAGAGATGATTGCTCAGGGCTATCGTCCAGTAGGTAAAGATTTCCCCGTCTTCCTGCATCCAGAGACTCAAGCTGAGTATGCCTTGGCGCGCACAGAGCGTAAAACGGGTAAGGGATATAAGGGCTTTCTGTTTTATGCCGACCCGAGCGTCACGTTAGAGCAAGATTTAGAGCGTCGCGATTTGACGATTAATGCGATGGCACAAGAGGTAGGAGCTGATGGCAAATGGATAGGACCTATCTTAGATCCCTATAACGGCCAAGAAGATTTAGCAGCTAGAGTATTTCGTCATGTCTCCGATGCATTTGCAGAGGATCCTTTACGCCTATTGCGTATCGCTCGTTTTGCAGCCCGCTTCCCTGAGTTTATGGTTGCGCCAAAAACAATGGATGCTTTGCAGGCGATCGTTCACTCAAATGAATTGTCAGCACTCTCAGCCGAAAGAATTTGGCAGGAGTTAGCTAGGGGATTTACTGCTAGTAAGCCTATGCGAATGTTTCAAGTCTTGCTAGATGCCGACGCAGCTAGCGTACTGTTACCGTCGAAGCTGGTAAGTAATTTAGCCAAAGAAGAATATCGTGAGCAGCTCATTGCATATTTACATGCAGCAGATAATCGCCTAGAAGATCGCTGTGCTATCACTCTGATGCATTTGTCTGCTAGTGAAATTCGCGCATGGGCAGAGTGCGTCAAGATGCCAAATGATGTACGTGACTTTAGTGAAATATTTAGCGAGCTCAATTTGCTAGTTGAGAATACGATAAACGCTAGAAATCGCGCATACAAGCCTGCTGATGTATTGACTTGGTTTAATCGTGCAGACGTTTGGCGTAAACCGGATCGTGGATATGCATTATTGAATTTAGCGAAATGCATCGGCTTGAATGTCAGCACTTTAATTTCGGCAATGCAAAATGCCCAGGCGCTCAATACTACTGAAGTAATTTCGAGCATTCCTGCTCAAGAGCAAGCTAAGGGCGAAAGAATTCGTAGTGCAGTAGATGCTGCGAGACTCTTGGCCATTACTGCAGCCTTATGCACCTCATCAACTTAAAGCCGGTTTCTGCCTCGAAGGCCAGGTAGGTCTTCTAGGCCACAGTCTGGTAATACGTCAGATAGTTTCTTTGAGAATGCGAAGACCTTAAAGAGTTCACCCATCTCTGCTTCAGACAACAGTTTTTGCAGAGAATTTGAAATAGGTAAAAAAGTTTCTGGATTGCTAGGGTCGCCAATCTCTAATGCAATATCGCCAATACCCGCGTCTAGCAAATAAGCTGCTTGATTGCTGAGATAGACATCATCAATTTCTGTCTCTAGTGCACTACGTGCAATCTGTGACCACTCGACGTGAGTTGTTAGGTCACATAGTCCCGGAAGATAAAACGGATCTTGAATGGCGTGATGGCGATGATGTGCCATGAGTGTGCCTTCTAAGCGCTGTGCGTGGTAGTACTCGTTCTCTGGAAAGCCATAGTCAAAAGTGAGAAAGAGACCAGTATCGAGATGATCGCCAACTTGCCTCATCCAGGCATTTGCTGGCGCGTGGAGTTCGGTAACGTAGCCTTCAGAAAAGTTTCCAGTGAGTAAAGTCCCCGGTAGTTGTGACTGTTCAACAGGCTTTCCTGTTGACCAAGTCAGATTGCCATCCGCAACAGAAACACCTTGCCAATACCAAAAGCCATTTTGAAAAATGATGGCATCACAGGGAATAGCATCAATGACTTCGTTGGCCAAAATAATGCCTTTGAAGTTGCTGGGCAGGGAGTTGAGCCAACGGCATTGAGTGGGTAGATTGAGCTCTTTCGAGAGCTGTTCAAGTCGCTCCTCTTGTCTTTGAGCAAGGTCTGGAGAGATCTCGATGATGTCGTAGTGATCCAAAGAGAAACCCAGAACATGGATTCGGGTGAGAATAGATTCAGCCAGCTTTCCAGTGCCTGCACCAAACTCCAAAATTTGGGTGGGGAGCCCTTGAGCCTGAAGACCCGCCAGAATAGGCAGAAGCGTCTCCACAATGGCAGCGCCAAATAGGGGGGAGAGCTCAGGTGCGGTCGTGAAATCACCGCCAGCACCTAATTTATGTGCCCCAGCGCTGTAATAGCCCATTCCTGGCTCATAGAGAGCCATTTCCATATACCTTGAAAAGGGCATCCAACCACCATTAGAGGCGATTTCAGCCATTATTTTTTGGCTAAGAATCTCGGTATGAGCCGTTTCAAGGCTGGTCAAGGTAATATCCATAGCTCGCTAGTCTAAGAGAATTTAAGTGAACTTGAGTTCAAAACCACAACCTCAGCAAAATAAAGCAGTTTTAGTGACCGGCGCTGCCAAGCGCCTTGGTCGTGAAATCGCCTTGGAGTTTGCTCGTCAGGGCTGGGATGTGGCTGTCCACTATGGCCGGTCCGAATCCGAGGCTCAAGCAACCGTAACTGACATCCAGAGGCTAGGGTGTAAAGCCATAGCGTTTAAGGCTGACCTTGCCAGCGAAGCAGATATTCACTCTTTGTTTGCCGTGGTTGCTGCCGAATTCAGCAATTTGCAGTGCCTGATCAATAGCGCTTCAATCTTTGAATATGATCGCGCCAATTCGGATGCTCCGCTAAGTAGTAAGAGCTTGCAAGACCATATGCAGGTCAATTTAGCCGCACCCATTTTGCTATCTCAGTTGATGTTTGAGTATCAAAAGGGCCACGCAAAGCAAGCAAGTGGTAGTGATTTATTGATTCCTTCAGTAATTCAATTGCTCGATCAAAAATTAATTAATCTCAATCCAGACTATTTGTCATACACATTATCTAAGGCTGCGCTCCTCACTTCGGTTGAGGTGCTAGCGGTAGATTTTGCTCCTCACTTACGGGTGATTGGTTTGGCTCCCGGCATTACGCTGACTTCTGGAGATCAAACCGACGCAGGCTTTACTAAGGCGCATCAGATGACGCCATTAGGAAGGTCATCAATACCAAGTGATATTTCAAAAGCAGCAGTATTTTTAGCAAGCTCAAATGCAATAACAGGCACCACCTTATATGTGGATGGTGGACAGCATCTATTACCATCATCCCGCGATGTGATGTTTAAAACAAATTAAGTATTTAATACAGAATAAAGAAAGAGTTAATACACAATTTATGCACGCTATTCTTTCTCATCCATCACTTGCTGATTGCCGCCGCTTATTTCTACGTGACTATGAAATCTATATCAATATTGGTGTCCATGATTTTGAGAAAAAAGCTGAGCAGCGCGTTATCCTGAATGTAGACCTCTATATTCCGCTCAATATAAATACCCCTTCTAAAGATTTATTAGAGGAAGTAGTTGACTATGACTTTATGCGTGAAACGATTAAGGCACGATCCTCCCAAGGCCATATTCATCTACAAGAAACTTTTTGCGATGACATCGTGAATGCAATGCTGTTACATCCTAAGGTCATTGCTGCTCGCGTCAGTACAGCTAAGCCAGATGTTTATCCTGATTGCCACTCCGTTGGTGTTGAAGTATTTCGGATGAAGCAGGCTTAAAGAAATTTCAGAAAAGAATTTAGCAGCCATGAGTGATATGCGTAAAGTCGTCCTAGAAGAAAATAAGCTTGAAAAAAAGCTGTGCCGTTTAGTTGGTCAAGCGATTGGCGACTTTGGCATGATCGAAGATGGCGACAAAGTGATGGTATGTTTATCGGGCGGCAAGGATAGCTATGCCATGCTCGATATTCTGTTGAAATTACGCGAGCGTGCCCCGATTAATTTTGAAATTGTTGCTGTCAACTTAGATCAAAAGCAACCAGGGTTTCCGGCGGAGATTTTGCCGAACTATTTAAAAGCTTTGGGTGTTCAGTACCACATTGAAAATCAAGATACCTATAGCATCGTCAAACGCGTAATTCCAGAGGGTAAAACTACTTGTGGACTTTGCTCTCGATTACGTCGTGGCATTTTGTATCGTGTTGCAGATGAGTTAGGCGCAACCAAGATTGCTTTGGGTCACCACCGTGATGACATCTTAGAAACATTAATGCTCAATATGTTCTTTGCTGGCAAGCTCAAAGGTATGCCTCCAAAATTACGTTCAGATGATGGCAAGCACATCGTCATTCGCCCTCTCGCATACGTTCCTGAAAAGTTACTTGAGCGTTATGCAGTAGATATGAACTTCCCGATTATTCCGTGCAATCTGTGCGGCAGTCAGCCCAATCTGCAGCGTGGCGCCATGAAAGAGATGTTGCGTGAGTGGGAGAAAAAGCATCCTGGGCGAGTTGAAAATCTATTCCGCTCAATGCACCATATCGTACCCTCCCACCTCATGGATGGGGAAGCATTTGACTTTAAGAATTTAGAGATTTCTACAAAACTGTCAGGTATTGCCGGAAGATCGGCTGGCGATAAGGCAATTGACGAGACGGAAATTGATGAAATAGCCTGTGGAGCCCTGATTCAGGGGTCTTATAATCCCTCTTTATGAACATCGTTATTTTGGCTGCTGGGCAGGGAAAGCGGATGAAGTCCGCATTACCCAAGGTTCTTCAAACCTTGGCTGGGAAACCTCTTCTTCAGCATGTTCTCAATACAGCTTTAGATCTACAAGGTAAAGGCGCTAAAACTGGCCCCATCGTCGTTGTTGGGCATGGCGCCGCCGATGTAAAGCAATTTCTGCAAATTACTAGTGAGCAAGATTCTCGATTTGGCATAGTAGCTACCGCATTACAGGCTGAGCAAAAAGGAACAGGCCACGCTTTATTACAAGCTTTGCCTAAGCTGGATATGAATGAGCCTACTTTGGTTCTGTATGGCGATGTCCCCCTGACAAGCAAGAAGACGCTGTCTAAATTAACTAAATTGGCTGATGGTGTGCGTGGTCAAGATTCTGCTTTAGCGCTCCTGACTCAGAATCTCAGTAACCCAACTGACTATGGCCGTATCGTGCGCGATATTGACGGGTCAGTAAAAGCAATTATTGAAGAAAAAGATGCGACACCCGAGCAAAAATGTATTCAAGAAATCAATACCGGCATCATGGTGCTGCCAAGCAACTCACTCAAGAAATGGTTGAAGTCTTTGCGTGCAAGCAATGCCCAAGGTGAATATTATTTAACCGATGTGATTGCAATGGCAGTGAAAGATGGCGTACCCATTCGCACTGCACAAGCTGATTTTGAATATGAGACCGTTGGCGTTAATAGTCGCGATCAATTGGCCACATTAGAGCGAGCACATCAACTCAATCAAGCAAATGGATTAATGGATGCTGGCGTTTCGTTGGCTGATCCAGCACGCATCGATATTCGTGGAACACTAGAGTGTGGTACGGATGTCTTTATTGATGTCGGTTGTGTATTCGAAGGTTGTGTAACTTTGGCTGCCGGTACAAAAGTGGGCCCGTATTGCATTGTTCGTAATAGTATTATTGGCAAGAATGTCACGATTCATCCCTACAGCCATATTGATGGTGCTCAGGTGGGTGCAAATTCACTAATCGGGCCATACGCCCGTTTACGTCCTGGCGCAGATTTGTCTAACGATGTGCATATTGGTAACTTTGTAGAAGTGAAGAATAGCAAAATCGCTGCAAATAGTAAGGCTAATCACTTGGCCTATGTGGGCGACTCGATCGTGGGCTCTAGAGTGAATATCGGCGCAGGTACGATTACTTGTAACTACGATGGCGTGAATAAACATCAAACTATTATTGAGGACGATGTGTTCATTGGCTCTGATACTCAGCTAGTTGCCCCAGTGCGTGTTGGTCGTGGCGCTACCTTAGGTGCCGGAACTACCTTAACTAAAGATGCGCCCCCCAATCAGCTTACCGTGTCACGAGCTAAGCAAATTTCTTTACAGTGGCAGCGCCCAATAAAGAAAGAAAAAAAAGTGGCTACTAAAAAATCCGTTAAGGCTAAAAAATAATGTGCGGAATCGTTGGCGCAGCATCGCATAAGAATATTGTTGAAGTGTTAATTGAAGGCTTACGTCGTCTTGAGTACCGCGGCTATGATTCTTGTGGCTTTGCTGTAATTAATGGTGATGATGCTAAGCACCCGATTGAGCGTGCTCGCACAACTGCTCGTGTTTCTGAGTTGGCAGATCAGGGTAAGGATTTTTATGGCACCTTAGGTATTGCGCATACTCGCTGGGCAACTCACGGTAAGCCAGATACACAAAATGCACATCCCCATATCTCAGGTGGATTGATTGCTGTGGTCCATAACGGCATTATTGAAAACTACGAATCATTACGCACTGAGTTGAAATCTGCGGGTTATGTATTTAGTTCAGAAACAGATACCGAGGTGATTGCGCATTTAATTCATCAAGCTTATGTGTCCAGTAAGCAATTAGATTTAGTCGCTTCAGTCCGCTCTGTATTGCCGCGCCTTCATGGTGCTTATGCGATTGGCGTGATTACACAAGATCGCCCTGATGTTTTAGTGGGCGCACGCATTGGTTCACCATTGGTTGTTGCTCTTGGTGAAAATCAAAATTTCCTCGCTTCTGATGCTTTAGCACTTGCTGGTCGAGCGCACTCCATGATGTATTTAGAAGAGGGCGATGTTGCTGTTCTCAAGGCAGAGAGTGTTGAGATCATTGATCAGGCAGGAAAGACGGTGCAGCGAGAGCAAAAGCCCATGCCTGCTCAGGCTGATTCAGTGGATCTAGGGCCTTATCAGCACTATATGCAAAAAGAGATCTTTGAGCAGCCAAGAGCCATTGGCGACACGCTTGCCAATATTGCAAGCTTTGGCCCAGAACTCTTTAATGCTGATCCTGAGCAGTGGAAAAAGTTTGATCAAATTTTGATCTTGGCCTGCGGCACTAGTTACTACTCCGCCTGTGTTGCTAAATATTGGTTAGAGGACTTGGCAGGAATTCCGACACAAGTTGAGATTGCTAGTGAATATCGCTATCGCACAACCGTACCGAATCCTAATACATTAATTGTGGTGGTCTCCCAGTCTGGTGAGACTGCAGATACCCTGGCAGCTTTGCGCCATGCACAGTCTTTGGGGCATCAATACACCTTGGCGATTTGTAATGTAGCGAGTAGTGCCATGGTTCGCGAAACCCATTGGAATTTCTTAACCAAGGCCGGTACTGAGATTGGCGTAGCTTCTACTAAAGCATTTACAACTCAGCTGCTTGCACTTTATTTATTAGCTGTTTCATTGGCTAAGCGCGCAGGAAAAGTAAGTCCCGAGCGAGAGAAAGAGCTCTTGCGTGACTTGCGCCACTTACCAAAAGCTTTGCACGCAGTATTAGCGCTTGAGCCACAGATCATGGCTTGGAGCGCAGCTTTTGCTAAATGTGAGAACGCCCTATTCTTAGGGCGCGGCATGCATTACCCAATTGCTCTTGAAGGTGCTCTCAAGTTAAAAGAGATTTCGTATATTCATGCTGAAGCCTATCCAGCAGGTGAGTTAAAGCACGGACCCTTAGCGCTGGTTACTGATAAGATGCCAGTGGTCACCGTGGCACCTAAGGATGACCTATTGGAAAAGCTTAAATCCAATATGCAAGAAGTTAAGGCTCGTGGTGGAAAGTTGTATGTTTTCGCTGACCGAGATACCGAGATCACCAGTAGCGAGGGTATTAACGTGATTCGTTTACCTGAGCACTACGGCAATCTTTCACCAATCTTGCATGTAGTTCCCCTTCAGCTTCTCGCGTATCACACCGCTTGCGCTTTGGGCACTGATGTCGACAAGCCACGCAACCTCGCAAAGAGCGTTACGGTAGAGTAATTCATTGCGGGGGTAGTCAAGCCCCCACGGTAAAAAATTCTTACATTTCATGAGTGCTTGCAATTAGTACGAACTAGTACTAAAATAGTACGTATACAGACTAAATTAAGGTAAGCCTATGAATCACCTATCGCTTGTTAAGGAGTTGGTTCAGGCATATCAGGCATTTGAGGCACATTCGGCTGCACACATCAAGGAGATGGGTTTAACAACCACCCAGTTCGATATTATTGCGACCCTAGGTAATCAGCTGCCGATGACCTGCAAGGAGTTGGGTGAAAAGACGCTAATTTCTAAAGGGACCATGACGGGTGTCCTGGAAAGACTTGAGCTTAAGGGCTTTATAGAAAAATTGATGAATGATGATGATGGGCGTAGCTACAAGATTGGCCTCTCAAAAGCTGGCGACAAATTATTTAAGAAAGTATTCCCGGAACATGTTGAGTATCTCGGCAAAGCCCTCGGAAAGCTCAATAAGAAAGAATTAGAACAGGCGGTAACAGTTTTAAAAGAAGTTAAAGCAATGTTTAATTAAACAGAGATTGCTCCTATCAGCATCAAAAAACTCAATTTTTTAAAGGAAAAGATCATGACTAAAGTAGCCGTTGTATTTCATAGTGGTTATGGCCATACGGTTAAACAAGCTGAAGCTCTAGCTAAGGGCGCGAATGGGACCTTGGTCGCCATTGATACTGAAGGCAATATTACCGATGCGCAGTGGGAAGCTCTAAACGGTGCTGATGCGATCGTGTTTGGATCGCCAACCTATATGGGTACAGTAAGCTGGCAGTTTAAGAAGTTTGCTGACGCAAGTTCTAAGCAATGGTTTTCACAGCAGTGGAAAGATAAAGTATTTGGTGGCTTTACTAACTCTGCCACTATGAATGGTGACAAGCACTCTACTTTGCATTACTTCTTCACTCTAGCCATGCAGCATTCAGGTATTTGGGTTGGTACTGGTCTGATGCCTTCGAATTCTAAAGCTGCAAAGCGTGATGATGTGAACTATGTTGGCTCATCCGCGGGCGCAATGATGCAGACGCCTTCAGATGCCAGTGCCGATGAAGTGAATGTGGGCGACTTGGAAACAGCACGTCTCTATGGTGAGCGTATTGCAAAGATTGCTGGCGAACTGAAGGCTAAGTAAGAATTGCTTATCCAAAAGAAATTGAGGGGATGATGAAAAAACTCATCGGTTTACGAGGCAATGATCAGGGACACTGGGTCGGCGATGGTTTTCCTGTGCGCACCTTGTTCTTCTATCAAGATTTAGGAAAGCAGATGAGCCCATTCTTGATGCTGGACTATGCGGGGCCAGCAGAGTTTCCCTCAACAACTGAACGTAAGGGTGTAGGCTCACATCCCCATCGCGGTTTTGAAACTGTCACGATCGTTTATGAAGGCGAAGTAGCGCATCAGGATTCCACAGGTCAGGGCGGCATCATTGGCCCTGGCGATGTGCAGTGGATGACCGCCGGCTCTGGTATCTTGCATGAAGAGTTTCATTCTGAAGGCTTTGCTAAAAATGGCGGAACTCTCAATATGGTTCAGTTGTGGGTGAATTTGCCAGCAAAACTAAAAATGACTAAGCCAGGCTACCAAGCTATTCTGGATAAGCAGATCCCTGCAATTGATCTGAAGGATGGGTCAGGACAAGCTCGTATCATCGCCGGGGACTTTAATGGACATCAAGGCCCTGCTCATACCTTCAGTCCTATCAATGTGATTGATCTGAAATTAAAAAAGGGCTCAACAAGTATTCCCGTACCTGAGGGTTGGAATGCATCTCTGGTCGTGCTCAAAGGTGCTGTTGAAGCAGGTGAAGGCGTAGTGGCCAAAGATGCCCAGATGCTCATGTTTAGCAATCAAGGTCAGGATATTCAGGTGAATGTGCTTGAAGACTCTACTGTCCTCCTGCTGAGTGGCGAACCGATTGATGAACCCATTGTTGGTTACGGTCCCTTTGTCATGAATACTAAAGAAGAGATAGCTCAGGCAATGCAGGATTTCAATAGCGGCAGTTTTGGAAGAATTGCTAATTAAGATCATGGCTAGGGTATAAAAATCCGTTTGACTTCTATGTTTAGCTGTGTACAAAATTCATTATTTAAATCAAGGTGTTACGCAGACTGGTTTAGAAAAGTGTGTTCAAATATCTGTTGTAGAAAAGGATATCTGTTCCACTTCATGTTTGACTCAAAAGATTTCTATGCTTTGCGTTTGCTCTCGCTGCTATCTGCGGGGCTTCTCTCTGCCTGTGCAGTAGGCCCAGACTTCAAGCAGCCGGATGCCCCCAATACATCTAGATATACCGAAACTACTCTCCCTCAGAAATTAGCCACCGCACCTAGGGTGCCTGGTGGAACGGACCAAGAGTTTATTGAAGGTGCAGATATTGAGGCTCAGTGGTGGGAGTTATTTAAGTCGCCAGAATTAGATGTTCTCATCAAGAAGGCTCTGCAGCAAAATCCTAATTTAGGTGCTGCTGATGCTGCGCTACGTGTGAGCCAAGAAAATGTCAATGCACAAATTGGTGGACAGTATTTCCCGGCCATTGGTTTAAATGGCGGTGCCGCTCGGCAATTGCAGCCTTCTGCTATTTATGGCTTGCCTTATGGCTCTGATACCTACAACCTCTATAACGCCTCTGTAAATGTCACTTATAAGCTGGACGTCTTTGGTGGCGCACGCCGCGCAGTTGAGGGCGCGAGAGCGCAAGCAGAGATTGCACAGTTTCAGTTGGAGGGTGCATACCTTTCATTAACGGCCAATATTGTGACTGGCGCTGTCCGTGAAGCGGCTTTGCGTGCACAGATGCAAGCTACAGAAGAAATTCTGAAGGCACAAACGAATCTAGCTGAGGTAACAGAAAAGCAATTAGCCATTGGCACAGTCTCTCGAGTGGATGTGACGTCACAAAGAACTTTAGTTTCTAACTCGCAAGTCGATTTATTTACTTATGAACGCAATCTTTCATTTGCGCGTAATCAGCTAGCAGTATTAGTAGGCGACTTACCTAGTAATGCCAACATCACTAAGTTTGACTTAAGGTCATTGCATTTACCAGAGAAGCTACCACTCTCTTTGCCATCGAGCTTGGTACGTCAGCGCCCAGATGTCCGCGCAGCAGAGGCGCAACTCAAGGCTACCAATGCTTTGGTAGGTGTTGCTACTGCGAATTTATTGCCACAATTTAATATCACTGGCGCTATTGGCTCCGCAGCATTAACAAGTTCAGCTTTGTTTGGGCCGAATGCCACTCTATGGACTATTGCTGGCGGTATCTTTCAGCCACTCTTTCAGGGTGGGCAGTTATTGGCACAACGCCGTGGTGCGATGGCCAATTACGAACAAGCCGTTTTTCAATATCAAGCTACTGTGCTCAAGGCTTTTCAAGAAGTGGCTGACTCCTTGCGTGCTTTAGAAACTGGTGCTCAAGCATTAAAGTCTGCATCAGATGCTGAAC
>CANGWT010000020.1 GCA_947457745.1 Burkholderiaceae bacterium
ACCGAAAGTTGTTTGAATCAGAATATCAAAAAGTAGCCAGCCTATATTACAAAGGCCAGCCAAATTTTCCTGATCTATTAAATCGAATAAGTCAGCATCTAAAGGTTTTGTAGGTAAATCGATTTTGGAGCAACGAAGTGTTAGATGGTTGCTCCAAAATTCCTTTGGTTTTGAAAACCAAAGAGTGAGCTAGTGTTTCTTCTTGTCTAGTTAAATCAGTCACACAAATACTCACACACCGATAAACAGGCGCTGTAACCTCTTGAAATCCTAGTGGTTTTCTTTGGATATCTGCTCTCATAATCCTTTGGTCCCAGGTTCAAGTCCTGGTGGGCCCACCAGAAATGAAAATACCAACCTTCGGGTTGGTATTTTTTTGATCATTTCTTTTATAGCGCTACACTAAACATCTAAAAACCGGGACATATATGCGGATTATTCGATTGGGTGCTGGGGCTGGATATTCTGGAGATCGGATTTTGCCCGCAGTAGAGCTGGCAGAAAAAGGTAACTTAGATTATTTGATATTCGAGTGTTTGGCCGAAAGAACTGTAGCCCTTGCGCAATTAGAGAAAATTAAAAATTCAAATCTTGGTTTTGATCCACTTCTTAAGGATCGCATGAGGGCAGTATTACTTACTTGTAAAGAAAAGCGAGTAAAGATAATTACTAATATGGGAGCGGCAAACCCTAAAGCTGCAGCGGAAGAAATTCTTGATATTGCAAAAGAGTTGGGTATTCAATCTTTGAAGATTGGTGTAGTGAGCGGGGATGATGTTTTATCAGTAGTGATTTCTGGGGACTTTCTTACAATGGAAGCAGGCGATCCAATCTCTGCTCTGAAAAATAAAATTATTTCAGCCAATGCTTATTTGGGCTGCGAGCCAATTGTTGAGGCATTGAAGTTGGGCGCTGATATTGTTATCACCGGTAGGGTATCGGATCCCGCGTTATTCCTCGCGCCCTTGATGTATGAGTTTGATTGGTCAGCTTCAGATTGGAAGTTGCTTAGTCAAGGTATCTTGGCAGGACATTTACTTGAATGTGCGGCACAGGTAACTGGTGGATATTTTGCCGATCCTGGATATCGTGATGTTCCAAATCTGGAAAATCTCGGCTTTCCTATTGCAGAAGTTTCTGAAGACGGTGCCGTAATAATTACTAAAGTTGAGGGGTCTGGTGGCTATGTGACAAAGGCTACCTGTTCGGCGCAGCTTCTTTATGAGATAGACGATCCATCGCAATATTTTCAGCCGGATATCACTGCTGATTTTTCAAAAGTAACCATAACAGAATTGGCGCCCAATCGAATTAAGGTAGAGAATGCAGCTGGAGCGGAGCGTCCTAGCAATATAAAAGTTACTATTGGATTGAGAGATGGATTTATAGGGGATGGACAAATTTCTTATGCTGGCTTAGGTGCAGTCTCAAGAGGTCAGTTGGCACTCCAAGTATTGCAAAAGCGTATAGAAGCATCTGGTACTCAATTTCTTGATATTAGATATGAATTGATTGGCCTAAATGCTATTCATGGCGATCATTTATCACAAGGGCATGAGCCGTATGAAGTCAGGGTTAGAGTGGCTGCTCGAGCAAACACCGTAAAAGAGGCTGAATTTGTTGTGAATGAGGTAGAGGCAATGTATCTCAATGGACCTGCTGGCGGCGGTGGAGCTACCAAATTAGTGCGAGAAGTTATATCTGTTGTATCGACACTCATTCCGCGTGAGTTAATTAAACCTTCAGTTTCAATATTGGAGCTATAAATGCTGTTAAGAAATATCGCACACTCAAGAACGGGCGATAAGGGTAATCGCTCAATTATTTCTGTTATTGCCTATGATATAAATGACTTTCCCTTAATTGAATCACAGGTAACCATAGAGCGTGTAAAGCTTCTATATAAGGATATTGTTAAGGGGCGAGTTGAGAGGTTTTCTCTTCCCCAGCTTGGCGCACTGAATTTTATATTACATGATGCATTGGGCGGCGGGGTAACAAAATCTCTAGCATTAGATGCACATGGAAAGTCTTTAAGTTCTGCAATATTAAGTATGGAAATTGATCAAAGCATGAAATCATGAAGAAAAAGACCTGGATTGAGGCTGCAATAAACGGAGCATGGACGAGGGCTAAGCAACCAGCTATTCCACTTGCGCCTGATGAAATTATTTCTGAAGCGATAGCTTGTGCGCAAGCTGGTGCATCAATTATTCACTACCATGCTTATGATCCAGCGACGGGTCAGCAGACGGCCTCAGTGGATGTAAATCAATACATTATTGAGACTATTAAATCTAAGGTAGATTTAATAGTATATCCAGCAATTTCGCCTATTACGGCAACTCAAGCAGTTACGCCAGAGGCCGGCGAGTTGAGGTATGCTACATCGAGAGCGCTAGGTGAGCAGGGTTTGATGGAGTGGATGGTTGTCGATCCCGGTTCTGTAAATATGCATTCAAATGTTGATCCTAATGGAGCTTCCGGTCCTCAGGGTTACGTTTATATCAATACTGAGGCTACTCTTAGCGTTGCCATGGATTTATCAAAAAAGTTTGGAATACGCCCAAGTTACGCTATATATGAACCCGGATTTATCAGATGGGGCGCTCTTCTGGCAAAAAGATATCAAGTCAAAATGCCAATATATCGATTCATGTTTTCAGATCAATTTACTTTTGGAGCGCCTGTACAGGACTTTGCTTTAGAAGCTTATGTTCGAATGTTGAAAGTTGAGGTCCCAGATGCAGAATGGATGGTTTCAGGTCTTGGTGTGAACATATATCCACTCATTGAGAGAGCGGTACAAATGGGTGGCCACATTCGTGTTGGTTTGGAGGACTCCCATCTGGGTTCTACAGAACCAAGTTGGAAAAGTGTTGAGCGAGCAGTATCAGTAGTTACTAGTTCGGGAGGGGATGTAGCAGTAGCAAAAGATGTTAGGAGCCAACTAGCTAATTATTAGTGTAAACAACTTGGAGTGATCATGATTAGAATAACAAAGATTATAAATTGTCTTATATTGGCTAATGCGGTATTTCTTAGCCCGCCATTATCAGCGCAGGCATATCCATCTAAACAATTAACATTCATAGTCCCATTTATAGCTGGAAGTGCAACTGATCAGCAGGCAAGAGTAATCGCACAGGGTATTACTGAATCAACGGGTATACCTGTCATTATTGATAATAAGGTTGGGGCAAGTGGATTCATTGCAGCGCAGGCAGTAGCCAGTTCTGCACCTGATGGTTATGTCGTTTTAGTGAGTACTAATACAACCCATGCTGCCAATGAACATCTTTTTAAGAAGTTACCATATGACCCTGTTAAGGATTTTGAACCCGTCACAGCGCTTAATAAAGGCAGTCAAATTTTAATTGTTAATAAGAATTTCCCTGCTAATAACGTGAAGGAACTTATTGCTTTGGCAAAAAAGAATCCTGGCAAATACACATTTGGAAGTGGTAGTTCGTCCAGTAGGCTAGCTGTTGAGCTCTTTCAACAAATGGCTGGGATTCAGCTCTTACATGTTCCTTATAAAAGTAGTCCATTAGCAATCAATGATTTGATTGCTGGAAATATTGACTTAATGATTGTGGATGCGCCAAATTCATTGGCGCAAATAAAAGCAAATAATGTACGTGGACTTGCAGTTTCTGGATCATCACGAAATCCATTGGCACCAGAATTGCCAACGATAGCAGAGGCTGGCTTGCAGGGCTATGACATGTCTTATTGGACAGCTGCTTGGGTGCCAGCCAAAACTCCAAAAGCTATTGTTGATAAGCTAAACCAATTAATGGTTGCTGCTAGTAAATTAGACCCAGCACAAAAATTTTATACAAGTACAGGTTCCGAAAGATATACAACAACTCCAGATGGGCTAGCTAAATTTCAAGCATCAGAGACTAACAAATGGGGTTTAATTGTCAAAGAAGCTAAGATCGACAAAGAGTAGTGAAAGCTACACAAACTGGAATCCTTTGGTCCCAGGTTCAAGTCCTGATGGGCCCACCAATGAAATCAACGACTTAGGGAGAAATTCCTAAGTCGTTTTTCTTACTGCGCCACTCAGTGTGTAAGTAATCTCCACACATCTTCCGCGGCAACCACAATAAACATATAGGTCTGCCATTAGAGTAATGAACTACTTAATTAATTTAGGCGCGTAATTGTTCGGGGCTAGTTTGACTTACAGAGCTCCGTTTAGCTGGTGAGAAATATTAAATAATTGCAATCAGTAGCTGAAGTATTCAGTCTTAGTACTTCTTAAAAGCTTGCTGATATAGTTGGAAAAAGCAGGATGCAATAAATATTGTTTTGAACTCAACTCAAATTACTTCCCAATAAGCGTGAATATGAAATTTAATTGGAATAACCCATACCCGACCATTAGAGTACCCGTGATGGGGCGTAATGTCGTGTCAACTTCTCATCCTTATGCTGCGCAGGCGGGATTAAAAATCATTCAACAAGGCGGCAATGCTATTGATGCAGCTATTGCAGCAGCAGCAGCTTTAATAATTGTGGAGCCTGTATCTAATGGCTTAGGTAGCGACTGCTTTGCCATTATTTGGGATGGTAAAGAATTGCATGGTTTAAATTCTTCTGGTGTGGCCCCCAGCGCATGGAGCCCCGAATACTTTGCTAGTAAATATGGTCGGGATGGAAATGGTTTAGCTGAGAGACCTATGCGTGGCTGGGATTCGGTCACTATTCCAGGCGCTCTTGCAGGTTGGGAGGCGTTACATATGCGTTTTGGTTCCCTGCCTTTAAGTGATTTATTGCAGCCAGCCATTGAGATTGCTGAGCGGGGTTATGCATTAGCTCCTGTGGTGGCTCATAAGTGGGCGGCTGCTATTTCAGAGATGCAGAATCAACCTGGATTTGCTCAAGCCTTTATGCCTCGTGGGCGAGCCCCTGAAATCGGTGAAATATTTCGTTTTCAAGCAGCCGCTCGTACTCTGAGAGCAATCGCCAAGAATGGTATTCGTGAATTTTATGAGGGTGAAGTTGCGCATGCTATTGCTGATTTCTCCAAAAGTAATGGCGGCGCTCTTTCACTGCATGACCTCGCTACATATCGCCCAGAATGGGTTGGAACAATAGAGCAGGATGTAAAAGGTGCGGATGGCAAGACCTATTCAATGCACGAGATACCCCCTAATGGACAGGGCATAGGAGCGTTAATGGCTTTGGGGATTTTGCAAAATTTTGATCTGCAAAATTTACCGCTTGATGGAGCACTCAGTCAGCACCTGCAAATTGAGGCGATGAAGTTGGCTTTTTCGGATGTTTACAGGTACGTAGCAGACCCTAGGTCTATGGATGTCACACCTGAGCAAATGCTCGATCCAACCTACTTAGCTGATCGTGCAAAATTGATTGATCCCCACAAAGCAACGCACTTTAAGTTTGGGCTTCCGAACTCAGGGGGTACTGTTTACCTCTCCGCCACTGATGAGCATGGTCGCATGATCTCATTTATTCAGAGTAACTACATGGGGTTTGGCTCGGGCATTGTGGTTCCTGACTGGGGAGTCAGCATGCAAAACAGGGGCTTTGGTTTCTCGATGGATCCTCGTTCTGCCAATGTAGTAGCTGGAGGGAAGCGACCATTTCACACTATTATTCCGGCTTTCTTAACTCGCAAAGAAGAGGGGGTAACCATTCCGCAGATGAGTTTTGGAGTGATGGGCGGAGATATGCAGCCACAAGGCCACTTGCAAACTGTTCTCAGAATGTTGACTTATCAACAGCAGCCTCAAGCTGCTTGTGATGCGCCTCGCTGGAAAGTTAATCGAGACTTTACTTTAGATGTTGAGTCCAATATGAACGCCACGACCGTTAAAGGATTAACTGAAATGGGGCATACCTTGAAAAAAATAGATGATCCTTATATGGATTTTGGAGCCGGTCAATTTATTTGGCGCTTATCTGATGATCTTGAGGATGGTTATATTGCTGCCAGCGACCCGCGCCGTGATGGTCAGGCAGCAGTCTATTAGTTGTTTGTTAACTTAAGTTAACTTGATTTAAGGGTAATGCGGTAGTGTACTTAATTTGTTCCATCGCAAACATGGAGCTGACATCTACCAAGTCCACTCCCTTAATTAGTATTTTGTAGACTCTGTCATAGTCTTCTATGTTTGACAGAGCTACTTTCAAAAGATAGTCTGTATTTCCGGTGACACGGTAGAACTCTATAACTTCTGGAATTGCACTAACAATGCGATGAAAGGATTCAAACCACTCAATTTTGTGCTGATTAGTTTTTATTGAAATAAAGGCTATTAAGCCGAGGTTGAGTTGTGGTGGGTTGAGGAGGGCCACTCTTTTTCTGATGAATCCTTGCTTTTCTAATCTCTGAATTCTTTTCCAACAAGGAGTTGTAGTGAGGCCTACGCTATCTGCAATGTCCCCAATTGAAAGTGATGCATCTTCTTGCAGTAGAGCGAGGATTTTGCAATCCAATCTATCTAACTTATTATCTAGCATAATTTTCTCTCATAAAATAAATAAATAGTATTAATTTCTATTAATAACGAATATTTAGATATTTATTAGTAGTTAATTTCGGTTATTAAAGCATAACATTGCTAATATGAAAGAATTGATAAAAGCAATGGATAGCTCTAATTCTAGGAATCTGTCGAGAGGCTTAGATACTGTGCTTTCTCATATCGGCAGAAATTCCCCTGAATATGCTGGATTTGTAAATATGCCAGTATTTAGGGGCTCAACAATCTTGGCTCAATCCTTGGAAGAGTGGGATTTACGCAAGAGCGAGACTAATCCGATGGCTAGCTATGGGCGCTTCGGATCACCGTTGACCAAAGCATTTGAATCTGCCATTGCTGAGTTAGAAGGCGGTTATCAGTCTCTTGTATTTCCCTCTGGATTATCAGCATGTACTCATGCCCTCATTGGCCTTCTGAAGGCCGGTGACCATTTATTGATAAGCGATAGCGTTTACGGACCCACTCGAAATTTTGCTGAGCAGGTCCTAAGGCGTATGAATATTGAGGTGGAGTTTTTTAATCCCACTAACTTGAGCGACTTATCAGTTAAGTTAAAAGACAGCACTCGAGTGATCTATGTCGAATCTCCGGGATCAATGACATTTGAGATTCAGGATATCCCGGCAATTGCAGAAATCGCTCACTCTATTAATGCCTTCGTGGTGATGGATAACACTTGGGCAACACCCTTATATTTCAGGCCATTTGAGCATGGAGTAGACATCTCCATTCATGCTGCAACGAAATATCTGATTGGACATTCGGATGGCTTGCTCGGTATTGCTACGGCCAATGAAAGGGCATGGCCTATTTTGCAAGCAAGTGCGCATGTTTTTGGCGAAACTGCCGGGCCAGATGATATTTTTTTAGCGATGAGGGGATTAAGAACACTGTCAGTACGAATGGAAAGACACTGGAAAAATGGCCTGCAGTTGGCTCAATGGCTTCAGAGCCACAAAGCAGTTGCTCAGGTATTGCATCCCGCTCTACCCGAAAATCCTGGTTTTAAATTATGGCAGCGTGACTTTTTAGGAGCTAGCGGGTTATTTGGAGTCATCCTTCATCCCATGTCTAAAAATCAGCTATCGACATTATTCAAAGAATTTAAAATTTTTGGGATTGGTTTGTCTTGGGGTGGGTTTGAAAGTTTAGCGCTCTTAGCTGATCCGCTTCCTAGGCTCGATGATTCAAATGGCTTTAAATTGGGTCATCTCATTAGATTGCATGCTGGACTTGAGGGCGCTCAAGATTTGATTGGGGATTTTTCGCAAGCACTTGATGCAGCATTGGCGGTAGGGTAACCTTCATCAGATGGTATATAAATTTGATCATCTCGTCATCACTGGGCGAGACAAAATGGATGTCGCTGCCCGAACCCTTCAGGCGGCGGGATTTCATTTAACCGACCTAGCAAGACATAACTTAGGATCTCTGAATCGTTTGATTATGCTAGATAGTGCATATTTAGAAATATTAGGCTGGGAGCCCGGGGCTGAGTCAATCAGACAGGAAATAGCCGATCGAGCTTGTGGACTTGATGCCTTAGTTTTTAGAACATTAAATGCAGATACTTGCTATCAGAATTTAATGGATGCAGGCTTTGAACCTAATCCAGTGCAAGATTTATCTCGACCAGTGCAGGTTGACGGAGAAATAAAGCAAGCCCTTTTTAAAGCTGTTCGGTTTACAACCCAACCTATTCCAGGATTGCGGATCTATTTTTGTCAGCACCTGACACCCCAATATGTCTGGATGGCAGAGGATATGGAGCATGCTAATGGGCTAACCCATTTAAAAGAGGTTGGAGTTGGATCATCGAATCCTAAGCAAACTTATCAATTATTTGCTAAGTTATTGGAACTACATAACCCCCTTCTTGATAGCTCCCAAAGTCGGGAGAATGATTACACTATTGATTTAGGAAATTGTCTGCTCAGAATTCATGGAGAGGCTGTAGAGTCCCCTAATTTGATTACTCAATGCCAGATAGAAAATAGTGACGGAAGCAAAATATGCACGCTTAGCCAGGAAAATTTTAAGTGGTAGCCTATTTTTACTTTTTCATGCAATGCGTCAGCATGATTAAAGTTGCTCCAAAAAAGTGCATGAATGATTATTAAAAAATTTATTTGAGATATCTTAAAAATTCTCCTTTTGACCTGAAAGGCTTATCTATGAAAAATATTTATCGTATTACGCGACACTGCTTGGTTGGCTTCACTTTTTTACTGACAGGTTTCTTATGCCATGCCAATACCTATCCTTCTGAACCGCTGGTAATGGTAGTGCCCTATGCTGCAGGTGGTTCAGCAGACGTTATAGGTAGGGCTATTGCAGTTGAGTTGACAAAGATTATGAAGCAAGGCGTTGTTGTAGAGCTGAGGCCGGGTGCTGGAGGTAATATTGGCGCTGAATATGTTGCCAAAACTGCAAAGCCCGATGGCTATACTGTTCTTTTTGCGTCAGTGAGTTTGGCAACCAGTCCCAGCCTCTCAAAAATTAATTTTAATCCTCAGACCGACCTTGCTGCAGTGGCCGGAGTTGCTTCAGTCCCTAGCCTATTGTTGGTGTCTAATAGCTCCCCTTACAAAACTCTCAAAGATTTAGTGCTAGCTATTAAGGCAAATAAAGAGCAAGCGAGTTTTGGTTCTTCTGGTAACAATACTGGCAGTCATTTAGTTGGTGAATTATTTAAGTCAGCGGCAGGTATTGACATGATTCACGTCCCATATAAAGGGAGCGGGGCGGTATACCCCGATCTGATTGCCGGAAGAATTACTGTTCTGTTCGACGTCATGGGATCTTCCTACCCACAAGTTAAAGGGGGGCAAGTAAGGGCATTGGCAATTACCTCAAAGTCTCGTTCTAAATTATTGCCGGATGTCCCAACTATTGCAGAGTTAGGATATCCCGGTTTCGAATTTGGTACGTGGTTTGGTTTTTTTGTTCCCTCTAAAACCCCACCAGATATTCGGAAGAAATTAGAAGTAGCAATATTAGAAGCCATTAAAACCAATAGCGTTCAGGAAAGGTTACAAACTATTGGCGCAACTCCATTGCCAGGCCCTGGCTTGGAATTTGCAAAGTGGTATGAAGCAGATGTGGCGCTATGGGCAAAAATGGTTAAAGAGGGAAAATTACAGCAGTTAGACTGAGCTTTGCAAATGATCGAGTAAGGAGATTAAGACATCCTTTATCCCTTCAACATTCACTCAGTTGAACAGGGCGTTCGATTGAGGAGTCTATAAAATTATTTTAAGGAGAAGAGTATGAGGGCATTAGTACTGCGCGAGCATGGTAGTTTAGATAAATTAGAGTTTGTCGGGGACTATCCCAAACCCACCATCAAAGATGATCATGTCATCATTAGGGTAGGTGCTTCATCTTTCAATTACCACGATGTTTTTACTGTGAAGGGAATGCCGGGCATTAAAGTGCCACTTCCTGTAATTATTGGCTTGGATATGGCTGGTGAGATTGTAGAAATTGGCGCTAATGTGAAAGGGTGGGCTCTCGGAGATCGCGTATTAGTTAATCCCTTAAATAAAACGCATGGCTTGATGGGGGAAATGCTAGATGGTGGCATGGCTGAGTACTGTTTAGTTTCAGCGGAGCAACTGATCAAAATTCCGGATGCCGTGAGTTTTATTCAGGCAGCCTCCTTACCGGTAGCTTATGGAACTGCCCATCGCATGCTGGTGACTCACAATACAGTTAAAAAAGGCGATCGTGTTTTAATTCTTGGAGCTTCAGGAGGAGTCGGCACAGGATGTGTGATTTTAGCTAAACAGTTAGGCGCCGAAGTGATTGCCTGTGCAAGCAGTGATGATAAATTAGCAAGATTAAAAGAAGTCGGCGCTGATGAGGTAATTAACTATAAAGAAGTCGATTTTTCAAAATGGGCCGTTGAAAAATATGGTAAACCACAGCGAAGAAATCATGAGGGTGGGGTAGATGTTGTCATTAATTTTACTGGTGGAGAGACATGGGTTCCTTCGTTAAGATGTATCAAGCGTGGTGGGAAACTACTCGTGTGCGGAGCAACTGCGGGGCATGATCCTAAAGAAGACTTACGCTACATTTGGAGTTTTGAGTTGCAGGTGATTGGATCGAACAGTTTTTATATTGAGAACCTCACTGCCTTGATGGAGATGATATCGAAAGGTGAAATTACTCCAGTCATTGATAAGGTCCTTTCGCTTGAAGAGGCTCGAGAGGGCTTGCGTTTAATTCAAGATCGAGAAGTGATTGGCAAAGTAGTAATTACTCCATAATTTAAATAAAGGTGACGATATGTCGGATGTGCAATTAACGGCCCTAGAGGTAGAAGAAAAACTGAGACGCGGTCCTTTTCATGAGTGGCTCGGTTTAAAAGTACTATCAGTTGGAGATGGTTGTATTGAAATTGAGGCAAATTGGCGAGAAGAATGGGTCGTAAACCCAGATCGCAAATATACCCATGGCGGTATCTTGGCTGCCTTAGTGGATTTAGTTGCTGACTGGGCATTGGTCTCTAAGACCGGTCGAGGAGTTCCGACGATTGATTTAAGGGTGGACTACCATAGAGCAGCGCTTCCTGGAAATTTAATTGCCAAAGGTAAGGTAATTAAATTTGGCAATCAATTTAGTGTTTCCGAGGCTCAGGTTTTTGACAAAGATGGCGCCTTATGCGCTAGCGGAAGAGGTGTGTATTCCACTGCTCCTCCTCCACCTCCAAAAGTCTAGCTGAGAACTAACTTATGGGGCCGCCTAATTTCAGTAATCTTGGCGAAATCATTCGTCAAGACCTCGATCAGACAAAGATCGGCTTAATTGATTTGGGTGGTGAGGGCGGCCCTCGTGAATATACTTATGCTCAGATCGACCAACAGTGCAATGCTGTAGCTCGAAGACTATCCGTACTTGGATTTAAGGGCGGCGACCGGATTGCTATCCTTTCGGCTAATCGGGCTGAATTTATATTTACTTATCTTGGAGTAATGAGGGCCGGACTGGTTGCAGTTCCAGTGAACTTTAAGTTTCCGCCTGCATTAATTGAGTTTGTAATACGAGACGCTGATGCTCAATTAGTCTTTTGTGACGCCAAGCGTAGTGAAGATGTGCCCGATGGTGTAAGCAAAGTAAATTTTGACGATCCTAGTCCGAATGGCTTCAATTCTTTTCTTGATTTTGGAGAATTTGTTGCAATAAAACCTGAGCCAGATCAGGTGGCTATGTTTTTGTATACGTCTGGGTCTACTGGAAAACCGAAAGGGGTTCAGTTATCGCATCAGAGCCATCTTTGGGTTGCAAAAACTAGGATTGGAAAAAATGATTGGTCTCAGCATCGATTTTTAGTAGCTGCGCCTTTGTATCACATGAATGCACTGGCTTTAATTAAATTATCTCTGATGGCGCATGCCAGTATTGTACTTTTGCCTCAATTTACAGCTAAGTCATATTTAGAAGCGATTCAAAAATATCAATGTTCTTGGTTAACAGCAGTTCCTCCAATGATTGCAATGATGCTGCAAGAAAAAGAAATGATTCAAAAGACAGATTTTTCTTCAGTTCAGTATTTACGAATGGGATCTGCGCCTGTTTCAAGTAGCCTACTTAAATCAATTAAAGAGGTGTTACCTCAAGTACATGTAACCAATGCATACGGAACTACTGAAGGAGGTCCAGTAGTTTTTGGACCACATCCCAAAGGCCTAGAGCAGCCAGCTTTGTCTGTTGGTTATCCACATTCCAATGTTCAATTGAGGCTCGTTAATGGGGTCTTAGAATTAAAATCGCCTGGGTTGATGCTTGGTTACCATAAGGCATTAACAAGAGTTCCAGTATTGAAGTCTCCCTTTACGGAAGATGGCTATTACGTTACTGGGGATATGTTTCGAGTAGATGAAAATGGATTCTATTCATTCATAGGACGCAGCGACGATATGTTTGTATCGGGTGGTGAGAATATTTATCCCAGTGAGGTTGAAAGATTACTGGAGTCCCATCCATTAGTCCAGCAGGCTGCAGTCGTTCCAGTAGAGGATGAAATTAAAGGATATAAGCCTGCCGCCTTTGTTGTAATTAAACCTGGCAATCTATTGTCTTCAGAGTCACTCAAGCAGTATTGTTTAAAACATGCACCTGCATATCAGCATCCACGTTGGATTTGGTATCTCAACGAGCTACCTTTGGCTTCAACCAATAAGATTGATAAAGCGCGATTGTTGGAAGAGGCAAAGTCTCTAGTCCTATCTACACAGAATTAGTCACATAAATATTCACACACAGATATTAAGAAGATGTAACCTCTTGGCATCCTAGCGGATTTCTTTGGATGTCTGCACTCATAATCCTTTGGTCCCAGGTTCAAGTCCTGGTGGACCCACCAGAAAAGAAAGCCCTCATCATCAATGGTGAGGCTTTTTCTTATATGTACCTCTTCAATGTTTCCAGTGCAAGGTATGAGGGTATGCCTGTTTTATTGATCTAAACTGATTGCAGTGGAGATCTTGGGGTTTGGGCATTCAATTAAAAACATAGGCATTCACATGAAATTTGATTTCGACGGTATTCAGGCATTTGTGGTGATAGCGGAGCTCGGCGGATTCACTAAGGCCGCAGATCAGCTGCATATTACGCAGACAGCCCTAACACGCCGAGTGCAAAAGCTTGAGTCTTACCTTGGGCTAAAGCTTATCGATAGGACCACCCGTCATGTTGAGCTTACTGCAGTTGGGTGCGAGTTCTTGCCACAGGCTCGATCTATCGTAAATGAAATGACTTCTGCGATTGGGCATCTGAAGGATATGTCGGAGCATGCAAAAGGGAGTTTTAGTCTTGCATGTATACCCAGTTTAACTGTCAGCATGGTTCCTCAGCTGATCCGTCAGTATGCCAATCTATATTCTGATAATCGCATCCGTATACTCGATGCAACCTCTAGCGAGGTACGTAAAGCAGTTCTCAATCATCAGGCAGAAATCGGTATTGCGTTGCATGGCGAAAAACATCTTGATTTAATTGAGGAGCCTTTATTCGACGATCCTCTTGTCTTTATTTGCCAGGATACTCACCCTCTCCAGAATAAGAAATCGGTTACGTGGTCTGATATGCGCGATGTAGATTTAATTGCCGTCAGTAGCTTTACTTCTACTAGGGTATTGATGGATTATCAACTTGCTCAACATGGCATTCAGCTAAATGGAAGTTATGAAGTTCAGCATCATGCTACTGCGATTAATTTAGTTGCTGCAGGCGTAGGTTGCGCAATACTGCCTTCATCGACCTTGAACGATGGTGAGCGACCACATATTCGTAAGATCACATTAAAAGATCCCCTAGTTAAACGTAAGGTCACTTTGCTGCGCCATAAAAATACTAGCCTCTCTCCGGCGGCCCAAGCTTTTTTCAAGTTGATTCAAAAAAGTGTTTAAGAGGGCTCTTCGATAAGGTATTCGTTCTGGCGTATTATTATTGCTTGAATCGCAATAATAAGTATTTATATTGCACTTATCAATATAAAAGTTATATTGGATACTGCCGAAATGAACTTCCAAATCAAGTTAAATCAACCAGATGTTCTAGTCATCGGTGGCGGTAATGCAGCCCTATGCGCTGCTCTCATGGCAAGAGAGGCTGGAGCTTCTGTATTGGTTTTAGAGGCTGCACCAAAAGAATGGCGAGGCGGCAACTCTGCGCATACTCGCAACATCCGCGCCATGCATGACCAGGCGGAAGATGTGATGTTGGAATCTTATCCGGAAGAAGAGTATTGGCAGGATGTGCTCAAAGTAACTAGCGGCAAGACAGATGAAAAGTTGGCTAGATTTGTCATACGATCTTCAGCGCAATGTCGCAAATGGATGAAGCATCATGGAGTGCACTTTCAGCCGCCTTTATCAGGCACTCTTAACTTATCTCGTACCAATGCTTTTTTTATGGGTGGCGGCAAGGCCTTGGTGAATGCGTATTACCGCAGTGCTGAGAAGTTGGGTGTACAAATTCGTTACAACTCCCCAGTGGACTCGCTTGAAATTCAGGATGGAAAATTCTTAGCTGCTTATGTAGGTAATGAGCGAATTGAGGCGAAGACTTGCGTCTTAGCGGCTGGAGGCTTTGAATCCAATCGTGAATGGCTCAAGGAGGCGTGGGGTATTAATGAATATGGCGAATCCCCGGCCGATAATTTTTTAATCCGCGGAACGCAATATAACAAGGGAGTTCTGCTCAAACAGTTAATAGCGTTAGGTGCGGATTCCGTTAGCGATCAAACCCAGGCACATATGGTTGCGATTGATGCACGTGCACCTTTATATGATGGCGGTATTTGTACTCGTATCGATGCAGTTTCATTTGGTATCGTGGTTAATCAAAATGCGCAACGCTTTTCTGATGAGGGCGAAGACTTTTGGCCTAAGCGCTATGCTTTCTGGGGGAGATTGGTTGCTCAGCAGCCTGGCCAGATCGGCTACTCCATCATTGATTCAAAAGTGTTGGGTCGTTTTATGCCGCCGGTATTTCCGGGTGAGAAGGCTGATACCTTAGAAGAGTTGGCGGATAAGCTTGGCTTGGACCAAGGCGCCCTAGTGCAAACAGTGAATACGTATAACGCAGCATGTCGAGTCGGCACTTTTGATCATACGATCATGGATGACTGTCATACCGAAAGTTTGGAGCCACCAAAAACCCATTGGGCTCTGCCAATTAATAAAGGACCTTTTTATGGCTATGCAGTTCGGCCGGGTGTCACATTTACCTACTTGGGTTTGAAAACTGATGAAACTGCAGCAGTTCGTTTCAATGACCTGCCAAGCGAAAATCTATTTGTGGCCGGAGAAATGATGGCTGGAAATGTTTTAGGCAAAGGATATGCAGCAGGTATTGGCATGGCAATCGGTACAGTGTTTGGCCGCGCAGCCGGGAGTGAAGCAGCAAAAGTGGCATTACATCAAAAGGGCAACACTCATGCAGCAACTTAAATCCTTAATTTTGGAAGCAAGTACTTTGGGCTCAAATACGCCAGTAGTTGAGGCGGCTCGTATGCTTACTATTTGTAACTCATGTCGATACTGTGAGGGGTTTTGTGCAGTATTTCCTGCGATGACGCGTAGGATCGAGTTTTTACCTGCTGATGTCAATTACATGGCTAATCTGTGCCATAACTGCGGGGCTTGCTTGCATGCTTGCCAATATGCGCCCCCACATGAATTTGCAGTGAATATTCCAAAGGTTATGGCGCAGGTTCGCAAAGATACCTATATTGTTTATGCATGGCCAAAATCTTTTGGCTCTTTATATAAAACGAACGGAGTAGCCGTCTCAATGGCTGCCTCGCTTTCGCTGATTGTATTTTTGCTATTAACGCTGATAGTTAACGGCACCCTAACTTCAGGGCCGCTGAAGGGAAACTTTTATGCAATCTTTTCTCACAATACACTGGCCATTATGTTCGGAGCAGTTTTTTGTTTTTCAGTGATCGCTTTATTGATTGGCTTACAGAATTTCTGGCGAGGCATTGCTCCAGGTCTTGCATCAGGCG
The DNA here is from genome assembly GCA_947457745.1 of Burkholderiaceae bacterium. Lineage (GTDB taxonomy): Bacteria > Pseudomonadota > Gammaproteobacteria > Burkholderiales > Burkholderiaceae > Polynucleobacter. The sequence continues at coordinate 16,042 of CANGWT010000020.1, forward strand.
GTGCGGTAGCTGAAGCGACGCATGACGTATTAACCTTGAAGTATCTTGGCGGGGGTCATGGAGAAGGGTGTAATAACGAGGATGATGCTTTTACTCTGTGGCGTAAGCGATTCCATCATTTCACCTTCTACGGTTTCATGCTCTGTTTTGCGGCTACGAGCGTAGCAACTTTGTACCACTACTTGCTGGGTTTGTATGCCCCATATGCGCTCAACAGTTTGCCTGTAATTTTAGGCACTCTTGGCGGTATTGGCTTATTAATTGGTCCTGCAGGTTTGTTGTATTTGAATTTCAAGCGAAACTCTGAGCATGGTGATGCGACACAAAAGCCCATGGACAGAGCATTTATTGTGTTACTGTTTTTAATTAGCGCCTCAGGCTTGGCTTTATTGGCCTATCGTGACACTGGCGCCATGCCCGCATTACTTGCTATTCATTTGGGTTTTGTAATGGGCTTCTTTTTAACAATGCCCTACGGAAAATTTGCACATGGGTTCTATAGGCTTGTAGCGCTTTTAAAGAATGCAATTGAGAAACGCCAGCCGAATAAACTTGGCTTAAGTGGAGACTAGTAAAAAATGATTTCTATAAAAATGAAAAAAATCCTTACTCAATTCTTTTGTATTGCATTAGGAGCGCTTAGCTACTCAGCATACTCTCAAGAGTTTCCGCCTAAAAAGACGATCACTATGGTCGTGGGTTTTGCAGCGGGTGGTGCTGCCGATACGGCAGCTAGGATTATCTCGAAAAAGCTTAGCGAGAATATTGGGGCAAACGTGGTTGTTGATAATCGCGGTGGTGCGGGTGGAAATATTGCACATCAGTTTGCCGCTAACGGGCCTACGGATGGAGGCACCATTTTATTTGGCTCAGTTGGTCCACTGACTATTGCACCTCATATGATGAAGCTGCCTTATGACCCCTTTAAAGATCTTGCTCCTATTACGATGGGCGTTAACTTCCCTAATATTCTGGTGGTTAATTCTGGAACTGGCATTAAGACATTCGCAGAGTACATTGCCTATGCCAAGAAAAATCCTAAAAAATTAGAATATGCATCTACTGGACCTGGTTCAGCCTCCCATCTTGCGGGAGAATTGTTAGATGAAATGGCTGGCATTGACACTGTGCATATCCCCTACAAGGGTGGGGCTCCAGCAATGCAGGATTTGCTCGGCGAAAGAGTGGCCGCTTATTTTTCAACCTACAGTACGGCAAAAGCGTACATTGAAAATGGCAAACTCATTCCTCTGGCGGTAACTGGTCCGCAGCGACTTAAGTCGCTCCCAAAAGTTCCCACTATTGCTGAATCTGGATTCCCTGGATTCAATGCAATA
>CANGWT010000021.1 GCA_947457745.1 Burkholderiaceae bacterium
ATTCAAATCGCGCAGTCTCACCAACGTCATAGCGAATTTGCATACGATCACGAATTTGCTTGGTCAGACTCAAATCTTCTTCAGCAGCCTTTAATTCTGCATCACGACGCATCAATTCATAAAAACGCTGCTGTACTCTTGAAATCATCTCAATTTCAAAAGAGATACGAGTTGCCTCTGCAGCACGAACATTCGCCTCGGCAGCATTAACTCTAGGGTAGCGGGTATAAGGCATATCCAAAGGCTGAGTCACTGACCAAGACGTGACATTGCCGGTGGTTAATGGCCCAGATACCGACCTCTGTTGTCCGGTGTTCATTTCAAACTCAGGATTTGGAATCGCGCGAGCCGAAGAGAGTTGCCCCTGAATTGCTTTAGATTGATCCCGCGCCGCCAATACCTGGGGACTCGACTCCAATGCAATCCCAATAAGTTCATTGATTGTCAGTGGCTTTTGAACTTGTGCACTGACCCCGCCTATACATAGAATATAAGCAAGGAGTATCAACACGAACCTAATGGTGCTCATTACGAGACTTTGAAAAAATAAATAACATCTTTGATTATCTCGCTCCACCGGATCGAAGGTAGACAAAATTCCCAAAATCAGGGGTTTGAGCATGATTTTTGGTAAATAAAGCATAGATTGGGGCTGCAGGTTCACAAGATAACCATTTATAAAAATTTAAATGGTCTTGCCTTGAGATTGACTCACCTATATACCGGACCCAAAGGTCGAATTGACGATAAAAAGGACTCAGATAGCTGAGCAGGCTACTCCCCACATGTTCAGAGGATATTAGATCATACTTATGACGAATCAATTGCATTAGGAATGATTCACTCATATATAGACATGTTTTGAGAATCGGCCATATTGTTGGCTTTTGTGAAACGCCTTTTGCACCAGCTTGTATATTTTCTTAAGACACATCTCAAGCGCTATGCGCTTATCTCTAGCGGTCATACTGACCTCGATTTGATGATGATCAAATGTCTCCAAGCTAACCACGCAATTTTGGTTACAAGTAGTCTTCGAAGCCGAAATTGCTGAGTAGCGAATCTTTATTTTCCGAACCATCCATAAAAGTCGTTTTAAAGAAAATTTCACTCGATTTTCTGTGAAGACTTTTAATTCTTGCTCGACCTCTTCCTTAGCTTCTAAGATCACATTCATTGCCATCTCCTTTGTTAAACACCAGTACAGAATAGACAGATTTTCTTTCCTAATAAAGAAGAATTTTATTGATTTTATTTCAGTATTTAACTGAATATTTTTAGATAAAAAAATGCCCTCAAGATGAGGGCAAAAAGAGAACAGCAGGATAAAACTAGTCGATCACTACAGCCATCAGGGCAGTTGCTGCACCAGCACCGAGAGCTGGGATACCCCAACGTTCAAGTAGAGGTAAGGAGCTTCCCGTTACCACTTCCACTGGAATATCACTGATTTCAAGTAGCTTGGCGGTAGTGGAGTTTTCAAATAAACGGCTCAGAGAGTTTTTCTTCGAAGTGCCAACCACAATGCGATTACATTCAAGTCGCGCAGCCTCGTCACGAATAGCCGTACCTTTGTCTCCGCAGACATAGGTAAAGGTAAAGTTAAGTCCCTGCTTTTCGAGATAAGCAGATGCCGATGCGGAAGCCAGAGCAGCCCGCTCAGCATGCCACTCATTAATTGTTTGCTTGCTCAAAAATTTTCCGATATGACGATACAAAGTAGGCTGTACATTGCACAGATGAAAATATGCATTTGGATCTTGACCATAAGTCTTTACAGCATGTTTTACTGCCATCTCTGAATTTTTTGAATCATCTACTGGAATCAGAATTTTATTCATATTACTTTCTCCAAAATAAGTGGACTGCTGTGATGAAACAATATTTGCAGACTCCGGAATAACAACCGAAGGTGCAATGACCTCTTCAAGTGCATGCCTACCTCTAATAAAGCCACTAGTTAATACACCTAATACAACTACCACTTGAATGACGTATTCCAAGGCCGGGCTCTGAGAAGCAAGCCACTCTTGAGAGATAGGCTCTGAAATCATCATTTTTGCAGCCGTCCAAGCAAGGACTCCAGCGCCTATGTAAGTCACAGAAGGGAAGCGCTCAACGAGTTTGAGTATTTGAGTTGAACCCCAAATAACGACTGGAATGCTAATGAGCAGCCCCAAAACGACGAGTACATAACTACCGTGTGATGCACCTGCTACTGCGAGTACGTTATCTAGACCCATGATGGCATCTGCAATCACAATGGTTTTCATTGCACCCCAAAAGGTAGTGGAAGCATTGCCATGCTCATCATTCTCTTGCTCGGGATTGAGCAGACGATACGCAATCCAAACCAACAACAAGCCGCCTATCAACATCAAACCAGGGATCTTTAATAAATAGACCACCACCAGTGTCATTGCGCTTCTGACAGCAATTGCACCAACAGCGCCCCAGATAATCGCTTTTTTCTGCAGATGTGCTGGCAGATTCCTCGCGGCCATCGCAATGACAATCGCGTTGTCACCCGCAAGCACCAAGTCAATGACAATAATTGCCAGCAATGCCGAAAAAAATTCCGGGCTAAATAGTTCCAATTTCATCTCCTCTGAAAATCATCCATGAATTCCATGGATTTCTATGGGGTTAATTTAGGCCTATTTGCTTTAAGTTAAAAGCAGATATATATTGATAGTAATTTCGTAAAAAACTGACTATTAAAAATGCTCTATAACTACCGCCACCTTTACTATTTTTGGGTAGTAGCCAAAGAAGGTAGTATGTCTCGGGCTGCTGAACGTCTCAATATCGCAATTCAGACGATTAGCGCCCAAGTGCACGAATTAGAGAAATCACTCGGATATCTACTATTTAAGCCGGCCGGTCGCGGTATTACTCTGACTGAATCTGGATTTGCAGCCCTAGAAATTGCTGATCAAATTTTTCTCCTAGGAGAGCAACTGCCTGAGGCAGTAAGAGATGCTGCAAGCTCCCGCAAAATCAAAATTACCGTTGGCGTCTCTGATGGACTTCCCAAGCTCGTCACTCGGCAATTGCTAGCACCGATTCTGGAAAAGAATGGTGTACAACTCATTGCACATGAGGGTGAGTTTGAAGACCTCCTGGCTGATCTAGCCTTACATCGATTAGATATCGTGCTCGCTGATAGGCCCGCCCCTGCCAACAAAAATCTTAACGTCTATAGCGAAGAATTGATTAAGACATCAATTGCCTGGTTTGGCCCCAAGAAACTACTGAAGCAATCTAAAAAAACATTTCCAGAATGTCTCAATGAGTTACCTGTCCTACTACCAACCTCTCACTCCAAGGTAAGACATTTGATTGACCAATGGTTTGCAGAAAATGGCATCAACCCCAATATTACGGGGGAGTTTGAAGATAGCGCCCTACTAAAAACCTTTGCAGCTAGCGGCCTCGGTGTCTTTCCAGCAGGAGAAAGCATCAAGAAAGATTTACAAGAAACCTATCACATTGAAATGATTGGTAAATGTAAAAATGTTTACGAATATTTTTATGCTATTCGCTCAGAGAAGAAAATTCAGCATCCGCTCGTAGAAGCAATAATTAGGCGCTAGGCTATGGCAAATTTCCTAGACCCAGCAATCCTCTTTTTTCTATTTGGCGCATTTGCTGGCGCAGTGAAGTCTAACCTAGAAATTCCACCACCGATTGCACGATTTCTTTCGCTCTACCTCTTGATGGCCTTGGGTCTCAAAGGAGGATTTGCCTTACATAAGTCAGGCTTTACAACAGAAATCGCACTCTCACTTGGTCTTGCTATTTTTTTAGCCATCTTGATTCCTATCATTGGCTACCAAATCCTCAGAACCAAACTCAATACCTTTGATGCAGCAGCTGTAGCTGCAACCTATGGCTCCGTCAGTGCAGTCACATTCATTACGGCCACCCAATACTTGGACCAATTTAATATTATTTATGGAGGGCATATGGCAGCAGCAATGGCTCTCATGGAGTCCCCAGCGATCATCTTAGCAATTGTTTTGGCAAACAATGCCCGGGCTGCGCACGCAAAACAAACTCAAACAGGACTTCAACAAACGGGCATCTCAAAAATCCTACATGAATCATTTACTGATGGTGCGCAACTCCTGCTACTTGGCTCAATGTTGGTGGGCCTCGTGAGCGGTGATGCTGGTCAAAAACTCATGGCGCCGTTTTCTATTGATCTTTTCAAAGGCATGCTTGCATTTTTTCTATTGGATATGGGCTTAATGGCCGCTAGAAACATAAAAGGTTTATATGGCAAACCGCCTATCACTCTGCTCTACGCCATTGCTTCCCCGCTTTCACACGCCTTGATTGCACTGGCCTTTTGCAAGCTAATTGGCCTGCCGCTTGGTAATACGATTTTGCTGATGGTACTTGCATCAAGTGCTTCTTATATTGCCGTACCAGCAGTTTTACGACATGCATTACCCGAGGTGAATCCAGCCCTCTATATGGGTATGTCCCTAGGCATCACCTTTCCATTCAATATTATTTTGGGCATCCCTCTTTATGCCATGATTGCAAAATGGGTAATGCAATAAGTCTATGCGTCCTACGATGAGATATTCAAATGGGTATTTATTTCAATAGAACAGCAAGTGTTTTAACAAAACATGGCAAAGAACATGTATTGAGTGCAGTCTTACAGCCTGCTACCGGGATGGAAATAAAACATACTGCGGCTTACGATACTGATTTACTGGGAACTTTTACTTTGGAAACGCCCAGGCATGGCAGCCAGCTCGATGCCGTAAGAAAGAAAGCTCAGATAGGTATGGAGCTCATCGGTACAGATTTAGGTCTAGCAAGTGAAGGGGCGTTTAGTGCCGACCCATTTACTGGGATGCTGGCATGGAATAGTGAGCTAGTTATTCTGATTGACTCAAAGCTACAATTAGAAATTACGGGTTTTTATAGCGCCCCCGCACAAAATAATCATGCCTATGTAAAACATTGGGAGGAGTTAGAGAAATTTGCGCATACTGCGTATTTCCCATCTCATCTTCTTGTGATAAAGCCTACGGATCAATACCATCCACAATCAATCAAGAATATTGGCAATATCAAGCAACTCAAGGATGCCTTTGAATGGGCTTCAGCGCATTCTTCAAAGGGGATTGTTTATGTAGAAAATGATCTCAGAGCGTTTGCCAATCCAACACGCATGGAAAATATCCGGCTAGCCACTCTCGATCTTGCAAATAAGATTAACTCCTTATGCCCAGCATGCCAGAATCCAGGATATTGGATCAAAGACATCCAGCGCGGCTTACCCTGCAATGCCTGTGGCATGCCCACTAATCAAGAGATCACAAAAATATGGGGATGCCTTAAATGTGAACATCGAGATATTAAGGGCATCAAGACACTTACATTTGCAGACCCATCTCTCTGCAATCACTGCAACCCGTAATCCACTATCTGAATTTTTCTAGATTTTGACTTGTTTTTTTATTTATTTTTTTGTTCACTTCTTTTTTTGTCTTACAGCAGCACCACTCTTCTCAAAGCTTGAAAAAGAATCTGTCATAGCCGCTCGAATCAGATCAAAATTCTGTAATGCATTATTAAAAGAGGTTTTAAATATCGAGGTGTATGGCTCAGCACCCGCAGGAGAATTTTGTGTCGCCTCATTCACAAAATGAATAAGGTCATGTTGCGACTCTTTGATCATTGCCTCAGCAATTTTTGCTAACTCTTTATTTCCGCTGGCTAAGGCCTGAAACAGTTGAGATTGATACTCGGCTACCTCTTTCGCAGCATCTTGCAATACCTCGGCATGTACATAATCAAATGCCGTCTTAGGATCTTGCGTTTTCATGAGCTCCGCCAGTTTGGCTTGCATGCGAGAAGAAAGCTCTTGTGCAGTACGTTGGTTTAATTGAGCAATCTCCTGAGCACTGGTTAGTGCTGCCTGGCCAGCTGCCTGAGCAGCTTTCATGCCCTTGGTCTGATTTGCCATTGCATTCAAGTCAAATGGATTCTTACTCATGCATATCTCCCTAGTTCAATTAGTGGTTTATTTAATCTACTCCTGAATGCAGGGCATTGAGATAGAGAAATACCACTAGAGGCAGGCAAGAATGCAAAAGGGCGCTCAGGCACCCTTTTTTGATGACCAACTAATTTAGCTTGGTTTAGCGTACCACGATGTTCGCACCCTGACGTAACTGGGAGAGGAATTCAAACTGTTTTTTCTGCATCAAGCCATTGCGAATGGCTCCTTTAGCTTGCTCATAGCTTGGAGGCTTGCTAGATCTTTTGTCTTCCAACTTAATTAAATACCATCCCTGTGGCATCTGAATCGGCTTAGGAGAAACTTGGCCCTTCGATAAGGTCGTAAGAACACCAGCAATCTGTGGCAAGGTTTGCCCTGCCTGCACCCAGCCTACAGCTCCACCTTGAACCTTGTTCGGTGCGAGTGAAATACTCTTGGCCACCTTATCAAAAGACTCGCCTTTTTTAATTCTCGCTAAGGCAGCTTGTGCATCAGCCTCAGTCGCAACAGCAATGTCACTCAGCTTGTATTCCACAATCAAGCCTTGTGGGCCCAAAGAAGCAACCTCACTATTGTATTCAGCTTGAACCTCCGCATCACTCACTGGATTTTTTGATAAGTAAGTGGACAACTCTAAGTCTGCCAAATAGTTTAGGCGAATCAAAGCTAGCTGACTATTTGCCCTTTCAGAGTTAGCAAGTCCATCTTTCTCAGCCTGTTGCGATAGGAGTGAAATTTCAATCATTTTCCCCAAGACCGCATTACGAAGTTCTGGAGAGTCTTTTTGACCTTGGGATAAAGCCGCTTGAATACCCTGCTCAACAGTATCGTTAGAAATCACTACGCCATTAACAGAAGCAGCAGCGTTAATCGGTAGTGCATTCTGAGAATATGCGGTTGTTGAAAGGCCTAAAGCTATTACAAGGCTTACAAGATAAGTGATGGAAGGGGATTTCATTGGCAACTCTTTTCTAAAATGTAAAGGCAATATTAACAGCTTGCGATCGCTAAAAAGTTAAGGTTGTTGGGCTTGGCTCAAACGGTAGAACTGATTGGGCACCCTGCGCTTCAGCCTGCTCCTCACCATCCTGATGATTTTCAGATAATGATCAGACATATATGCCATCGGCAATTAATTTGATACTAGCTATCAGTAAGAAAAATTGCACAATGATGTAATACCATTTGACCGAAATCTTCTTGGCCAAATAAAACCCAAAATAGACGCCCACCGGCACTAAGGGAAGCAGTAGGATTGAAGTGGCTAGTTGCTTAAAGTTCAGTAAATCAAGATAAGCATAAGGAACTAGCTTCCCAAAATTGATGAAAGTAAAAAATATTCCCAGGGTTGAGGTGTATACGATTGGCAAAACCTTTTCCCTCAACATATAGATCGTGATTGGTGGACCGCCTATATGGGCAATAAAAGAAGTAAAGCCCGATACTCCGCCCATCAATTTTCCAAGCCATGGGGAGGGCTTAGACTGCTTCAGATCTAAGCGTGAAATCACCAAACTTTGCACTAAAAACAGCAGAGTAAAAATACCGATTGAGAGAGAAAGAATTTGGGGGGTAATCACAGAGAAAAATAGGTAAGCCAAAAGCATGCCAAATGCAGCAGGCAATAAGATCAGCTTTAATATTCTCCAGTCAGCATTTCTAAGAAATCGCTGCAATCCCACCAAATCAATTGCAATTAGGAGCGGTAAAAGAATGGCTAAAGCTTCGTGAATACTAGACTGACTTGCCATCAGAGGGAGTGAAAGTGCACCCAAGCCAGCGCCAAACCCACTTTTAGATATTCCCACGACAATGACACTGATAGCCGCCAATACAAAGAAGGCTAAGGAGTGATCGTTAAAGGCTTGAAACAAAGAAATCATGAAGAGTTTGCTAGATGCGTAATCATTAAAAAATCATTTTAGGGCTAAAAGCTTTTAGCAGGGATCTAATAAAGGTATCCTAAAGCAAACAGGCTTACCAATTTATCACTCATGAATATACCGATCCCATTTACCAACAAGGCTTATGCACTTGGTGATGGGAGTCATTACCAGATTCGCCCTATTCAAGTAGATGATCGAGAGGGAATCATTCAACTTTTTAATCATCTTTCGCCAGAAAGTCGCTACCTCCGATTTGCCCACGCCATCTCCAAACTACCAGATGACTTTCTCGATGACATCTTGCACTTAGACTATAAAAAAGAAATGGCATTGCTTGCGGCAATGACAAGCCGCACTGGGACTGAAGAGATTATGGGAATTGCGCGCTATGTGACTCCACCCAATAAAAATGTTTGTGAATTCTCCTTGAGTGTGGGTGATAGCCACGCTACACATGGTGTTGGTACACATTTAATGCTTAATCTGATTGAATATGCCAAAAAGAATGGATTGCAAGAAATGCTTGGGTATGTCTTAAGAATCAATTCTAGAATGCTTCATCTTGTCTCTGATCTGGGCTTTCAGATTCATAGTCAGGATGATGATCCTGACTTTAAAACTGTGAGCCTACTGCTGTGAGTCAATCAAACCAAATTCACCCAGAAAATTCCATCCTCATCTTGATTGATTTACAGGAGCGTCTGATGCCTGCGATCGATCAAGGTGAAGCAGTACTTACGCAATGTATTCGTGCTGCTCAAATTGCCCAACTACTCAAGATTCCAATCATTGGCACAGAGCAAAGCCCAAGCAGCTTAGGAAGCAATCTCGATTCTATTAAGTCTTTTTGCAATAAAACGATCCAGAAAGAGCATTTCAATGCTTGCGCTGATGGCTTGACTGCTGCCATTCCTGATAATCGCCAACAGTGCATTCTGATGGGATGCGAAACCCATGTCTGCTTATTGCAAACAGCACTCGAACTCATTGATGAGGGCTACGATGTTTCCGTAGTAGTGGATGGGGTTGGCTCACGCCGAGCACTTGATAAGCAAATTGCACTTGATCGACTAAACATTGCTGGAGTGCGACTCATTACAGTTGAGATGCTCGGATTTGAGTGGTTAAAGACAGCTCAAAATCCCGTATTTAAAGAAGTTCTTGCGCTACTCAAATAATAGGACTGGGCTTGCGAGTCTTTATTTGCTATTCTGCAGCATCACTTAAGGGATTTCTATGACGAACGACACTCAAACCCAAAACGACGAAGATTTTGATTATGGGTGCGAATGCGCCATGACACTCTTAAATGAGCCAACAGAAGATTGCTTGAATGATCTGATTGATGAGCTTGATGAAGATGGCATGATCGCCACAGAAGTAGTTTATGGTCTCTTAGCAACCATTCTCATGAGTATTACCTCCGAGGATGAAGATGATGAGGAAGTGCAGTAAAACGAACTAAGCCAAGATTTGAAGAGCGAACCGATCCATGGCACTCGCCATGGTGATATCTAGCTCGGTCAAGGCCTTCAGCGAATGGGTGCTTAAGCGTACCGAGACCCTATTCCAAGTATTTGACCAGTCCGGATGGTGATCTAACTCCTCAGCAAAGTTAGCGCACAAGACCATGAACTCAAAGGCACGCTTAAAGTCCTTAAATACAAACTCCCGCTCCAACTCTTGAGTATCAAGATTTACCTGCCACTCTGGCAACACTGTTGCAAAGTCAAAATCCTTAGCAAGTAGATTGGGTTTAGGCAATGGGGGCTCCTATACTTTGGGATAGTTTCTGTAAATCATTTGGGTACAGCCAGCGCCACTCACCCTCAGCCAAATCTTTTGGCATGATGTATTGTCCAATTTCGGTACGATGCAACCTGGCAACATGATTACCTACAGCAGCCATCATGCGTTTTACTTGATGGTAGCGACCTTCAACAATAGTCATTGCTAAAGCATTTTCTCCAAGTTGCTTGCATGCTATAGCAAAACAGGGCTTTGGATCATCATCCAACACAACACCGGCTAACAAATGATCAATCTGCTTTTGGGTAATGGGCTCAGGAGTAGTGATCTCATATACCTTGCCAATATTTTTCTTTGGCGTAGTCATCTTATGAATAAACTGGCCGTCATCCGAAATTAAAATTAAGCCGGTAGTGTCAAAGTCTAAGCGACCGACGCATTGCAATCCTCGTTCTACAAAGGGCTTAGGTAATAAGCTATAAACGCTTGGATGATGCGTAGTTTTATGGGAGCACTCATAGTTTGGCGGTTTGTTAAAAGCGATATAGGCCTTTTCATGAAACTCCCAATCTTTGCCCTCTACATTGAGCATTAATCCCTCTGTAGCAATGCGCTCTTCTGGATCATCGGCTGAAACACCATTTACCTTGACCAGATCGGCATAGACTAAATCGCTGCAATAGCGCCTGGTACCAAATCCTTGGCTAAATAGTATTTTTTCGAGAGAAATTGGTTTAGCCATATCTTGCCGAGAATACTACAAAGCCGCTCTCACAGTAGCTTAGAAATGAAGCCGTTATGATGGCTAGATATCGCCTCTAATTTTCTTACTTACTACCACCATGCTCTCAACCCCAGCACCTAGAAGTCCTCTCCATACCCGTGAAATTACTTTTCAGGGCTATGCTCGAGAAAATGGCCTATGGGACATTGAAGCCCATTTGCGAGATTTTAAATTTCAGCCATTTATTACTGGTGGAAAAACCTGGGAGCCGGGCCAGGCTTTTCACGATATGTGGGTTCGCATTACCGTCAATACTGAATTAGTAATTCAAGCAATTGAAGTCGCCATGGATAGCCACCCCCACCCAGAATGCCCGCAAGTAATACCTCCAATGGATGCCCTAATTGGAACTCGCATTGGTAAGGGTTGGCGCAAAACTATTAATGAACACCTTGGAGGCATTAAGGGATGCACTCATTTACGAGAGCTTCTCAGCAATATTGCTACCGCGGCATTCCAGTCTATTCCAGGGGCACTATTTGATCCAGATGACAACAAACCACCACTCTATTTGGGCACCTGCAAGTCTTGGGATTTCGACGGGCCAGTAGTGATGCGCGTCTACCCCAAGTTTTACAAATGGAAACCGACAATCTAGGTTTTACTGCAACTCACCCCGGTGAACATTAAAGCCATTAAAAGACTGCTGCACTGGCATCAGTTCTAATAAATTAATATTCATATGACTTGGCAAGTTGGCAGACCAATAAATAGCCTCTGCCACGTCATCTGCACTTAATGCCTTCACGCCGGTATAGACCTTACTGACCTTGCTATCATCACCTTTAAAGCGCACATTCGAAAACTCAGTTCCAGAACACATCCCTGGCTCAACGCAAGTAACGCGTACTGGTGTGCCAATTAAATCCGCCCTGAGATTTAAACTAAATTGCTGAACAAAGGCTTTAGTACCACCGTAGACATTACCCCCTGAGTAGGGATAACTTGCCGCAACTGAGCCCAGATTAATCACATGGCCACACTTGCGCTCTACCATTCCCGGCAAAAAAGCGCGGGTCATATGCACTAAACCTTTAATGTTGGTATCAATCATCTGATCCCAGTCTGAGAGAAAAGCTTGATGCGCCGGCTCAAGACCTAAAGCCAATCCGGCGTTATTCACTAACACGGTCACCTTGGCAAACTCAGTTGGCAGTGTGGCCGCGAGTACATCAACCTTTGCGCTATCGCAAACATCAACAGCTAAAGTGAGTAATTTTTTCTGCTGCTCTGCCGGAAGCGATGCTTTTAAAGCCTCTAGGCGCTCGACTCTCCTGCCCAAGGCGATCACTTGATGGTCATTTGCTAAAAACCGTCTCGCAGTTGCCTCTCCAAAGCCAGCAGTAGCGCCGGTAACTAAAACTGTATGTTCCATATTGTTCTACTTATTTTTTCTAATTGACTGAGCCATTTATATTACTGCGTATATGAGATTGTTGCGTATTTTTACTCAGCTCCTGATTTTATTAGGATTAATAGGACATACTTGCGCTGATAAAAGTTTCTTATTCGCGGTGGACGCCAGCAAACGGGCCATGCAAAGTTATCCTGTTTACGACTAGTCTTGATTGATTAAAAAATCGTTCTCTATGACTGCCGCTTTTGATTTCACTAAAGCCTCTACCAGCCAAACTTGAAAATCTTCAGCACCCATATTGAGCTGCTTGCGAATATTTTCCAATACAGGCGTACCCGCAATCCACTGATTAGCCTCTGCCAGCTTCCGTCTACGCCATTCCAACAACTTGTACTTCAGAAGAACCTTAGCGCCATGACGTGCATTGCGGTCAGCATCGCTTGAGAGGTAGTCGAGGCGGGATTTTGCGGTCTTAATCGACCTCCTGACATCCGTAAAAGGCTTGCCATGTCCAGGAATAACCAAGGCAACGGGGAGCCCTTCAATCAACTCTAAGGTCTGCGCTACTTGTTCAAAACCACCCTCACCCCAGAGCTCAGGAAAGATGACTCCAAAGCCCTCCTCCCATAGCGCATCGGCAGAGATCAGGATTTGATGCTGCTCTTGATAAAACATCATTGAATGGTTGTCATGGCCTGGGGCAGCCAGAATTTGCCATCGATAAGAGCCTAAGACGATTTCTTCACCAGGCACAAGCAGGGCATGATGTGTGAAGCGTGGGCACTCTTGCCCCAATTGCTGAAAGCTCAGCAAATCCTCATTCCAGTCTCGTATGGCGATTACCTCGGCTTCTGGTATCCAGATATCGCAATCGAATACCTCTGATAACACTGCGTTGCCGCCACAATGATCTGAGTGCAGGTGAGTATTAACTACTTTATTAAGCCCTACTAAGCTATGTTGCTTAAGTGCATTAGTGACTAGATCAACTGTCATCTGCTGGTGAGCACAGTAACCGCTATCGACAAGCGATACATCTTCCTCACTGAAAAGCAATACATTATTTGCTGATAACCACCCGCGCTCGAAAATTTCTATTCCGGGTGGGAGCAAGTAATTGCCGATACGCTTTTCAAGTAACTTCATTTTTCTACGCAGTGATTTCAAGCTTTTGAATATCGCATTGTTGCTGCTGTAGGCCTTGCAATAAAACAGCATAGGCTGTTGAGATACTCTGCTGTGCTAAGGCTTGGGACAATCCAAGGCAAATCCTGAGTAAGCCCAATATAGCAATCCATGAATCACGAGAATATAAAAATAGGGTCATTAGCGGAACATACTTAAATGGTGGATCGCTTGCCCAAAAGCTTACGAAGATAAGGAATCCTACAACATAACAGCAATAGCAAAACTGCTGCATAAATTGTGACGGTATCCAAATCATTCTTACCCGCCTTGTGCCACCAATAATGGAGAATAGCAGTGCAGGCAATCAGATAAATGAGTCGATGCAAGAGTGTCCAGCGACGACCGAGCTTTCTTTGTGCCCAATGAGTAGAGGTCAGCGCCAGTGGAATCAGCAAAACAAGACTAATAAAGCCCATCGTAATAAAGGGCCGCTTTACGATGTCTTTCAACATTTCTACCAGATCAAAATCTTGATCCAACCAAAGCCAGATTACAAAATGTAGCAATGCATAAAAGAAACTGAATAGGCCCAACATTCTGCGATACCGAATCCACGTGCTTGAATTCGTTAATAAACGCAATGGCGTCATCGCTAATGTCAGACATAAGAAGACTAGCGCCCACGTTCCCGTTGAGCGCGTAATAAACTCAATTGGATTCGCACCCAAGCCATTGGTAAAACCTAACCAAATCAAACGATCTAGCGGGAGTAGCGCCAATAGGAAAATCAGTAACTTCATCCAACTTTACTTATCATTTTGCTTCAATAGAATTTTTTCAAATCCATTCCAGCATACATGCTCGCTACTTGATCACCATAACCATTAAACATTTGGGTTTTTATTTTGGGGGCAAAGCCGCCTTTAGAGTCGCCGATACGGCGCTCGGTCGCCTGACTCCAGCGAGGGTGATCTACCGCAGGATTTACATTGGAATAAAAACCATATTCCCTTGCATCAAATTGGCTCCAGCTAGTCTTAGGCATTTCTTCTGTTAAACGAATTTTCACAATCGACTTTGCGCTCTTAAAGCCATATTTCCAGGGCACCACGATTCTGACTGGGGCACCATTTTGCTTTGGTAGTGTCTCGCCATAAAGACCAAAAGTCAGCAGAGTCAGGGGGTTCATAGCCTCATCCAAGCGCAGACCTTCGCGATAAGGCCACTCGATAATCTGACTCTTCAGACCCGGCATTTGCTTGCGATCAGCTAAGGTAATAAATTCGACATACTTTGCCGAACCCAAAGGCTGAACCTGATTCAGTAATTTGGCGAGAGAGTAACCATCCCAAGGAATGACCATTGACCAACCCTCAACGCAGCGCATACGATAAATACGCTCTTCCATCGGAGCAAGCTTGAGTAAGGCTTCTATATCCAAAGTCATTGGTTTTTTAACCAAACCTTCAATCATCACAGTCCATGGCCGAGTTTGCAAACTTTGGGCATAAGCAGCGGGATCTGATTTATCCGTTCCAAACTCATAGAAGTTGTTATAGCCAGTGACATACTGATAGCTGGTTGATTCATCTTTCAGAATAAAATTTGGGTTAGGCGTAGCAACTAACTTTTGCGCATTATTAGCAAGAGCCTCACGCGAGAACCAGGGTGCCAGTGCTAGACCAAAGGCTCCGGCCGCGGCATTCTTAATTAAGTCACGGCGCCCCTCAAAGACCGCTTTAGGGGTAATCTGCTGGGAAAGTCGCTTTTGGTCATTTATGGGCATATCAAAGTCTCCTCAATGGATTTAATTTAATAGTGGCAATAGACCTTATTCTCCTATGCCTACCAATTTATTGCTGAGCTACTGCACTAACTGAAAAGGTGGATAAGAAAAAAGGGTAAACCAAACGGTTTACCCTTTTTGTGAAGCAAGCTGATTTTAAGTGGCTGATGCCGTTTTTAAGATGCTATTCAAGGTGGTGCTTGGGCACATCACTGCCACGAACTTGTCATGGTCAGGCATGTAATATCCACCAATATCTGCCGGTTTTCCTTGTACCGCTTTAAACTCAGCAACGATTTTTTGCTCGTTCTCAGTCAATGCTTTTGCAATCGGAGCAAAGTGGGCTTGCAATGCTTTGTCTTCGGTTTGCGCAGCTAAAGCCTGAGCCCAGTACATCGCCAAGTAAAACTGGCTACCGCGGTTATCTAACTCGCCTGTTCGTGGTGATGGTGACTTATTGTTATCTAACAATGAGCCGGTGGCCTCATCTAAAGTACGAGCCAAGATTTTGACTTTAGCGTTACCAGTCTTATCACCAATATCTTCTAAAGAAACTGCGAGAGCCAAGAACTCACCCAAGGAATCCCAGCGCAAATGATTTTCTTCGACTAACTGCTGAACGTGCTTTGGAGCGGAACCGCCCGCACCAGTTTCAAAAAGGCCACCGCCTGCCATCAATGGAACGATCGATAACATCTTGGCGCTGGTACCGAGTTCCATAATTGGGAACAAGTCAGTGAGGTAATCGCGCAAAATATTACCGGTCACAGAGATCGTATCTTTACCACGAATGATGCGCTCTAGGGTGTAGCGCATTGCACGAGTCTGGGACATGATCTGAATATCTACACCAGTTAAATCATGCTCTTTTAAATAGGTTTGCACCTTCTTGATCAACTCCGCTTCATGTGGACGATACTCATCTAGCCAAAACACAGCTGGAGTATGTGACAAGCGTGCACGGTTGACTGCTAACTTCACCCAGTCACGAATCGGCGCATCTTTAACCTGACACATACGCCAGATATCACCCTCCTCCACATTCTGCTCCAGCAATACTGTGCCGTCATCTGCAACAATGCGAGCTACACCAGCCTCAGTAATTTCAAAGGTCTTGTCATGTGAGCCGTACTCTTCTGCCTGCTGAGCCATCAAGCCCACATTGGGGACTGTACCCATCGTTTTTGGATCAAAGTTACCGTGCGTCTTACAGAAGTTAATGATCTCTTGATAGATGCGAGCAAAGGTACTTTCTGGGATGACTGCTTTAGTGTCATGTAAACGACCATCAGCACCCCACATCTTGCCACCCACACGAATCATCGCTGGCATCGATGCATCTACAATCACATCACTTGGTGAATGAAGATTAGTAATGCCTTTAGCAGAGTCCACCATCGCCAATGCTGGACGGTGCTCATGGCAAGCATGTAAATCCTGAATGATTTCTTCACGCTTAGACTCTGGCAAAGTCTTAATTTTTTCGTACAAACTACTCATGCCGTTGTTCGGATTAACACCCAACTCTTCAAACAACTTGCCATGCTTTTCAAATGCATCTTTATAGAAAATCTTTACAGCGTGACCGAACACGATTGGGTGTGACACCTTCATCATAGTGGCCTTGACGTGCAAGGACAACATCATGCCAGTCTTGTAAGCATCTTCGATTTCTTTTTCGTAGAATTCACAGAGTGCTTTTTTACTCATGTACATGCTGTCAATAATTTCACCGGCAAGCAAAGTAACTTTTGGCTTAAGAACAATTGTCTTACCGCTCTTCGTTACCAAATCCATCTTGACATCACATGCCTTAGCCATGGTCATCGACTTCTCGCCTGCGTAGAAGTCGCCACCATGCATATGGGATACGTGCGTACGGGAGGCTTGACTCCAATCACCCATCGAGTGCGGATTCTTACGGGCATAACGCTTAACAGCGTTTGGTGCGCGGCGATCAGAGTTACCTTCGCGTAAGACGGGGTTTACTGCGCTACCCAAACATTTAGAGTAACGGGTACGAATTGCTTTTTCAGCCTCATCTTTAGGATCATCTGGAAAATCAGGAAGTTTGTAACCCTTAGCTTGCAACTCTTTAATAGCGGCGAGTAGCTGTGGAACTGAAGCACTGATATTAGGCAGCTTAATAATGTTGGTATCCGGTAATAAAGTCATACGACCAAGCTCAGCCAAATGATCAGGGACCTTCTGCTCAGCCGTTAAGAAATCGGAGAACTCTGACAAGATACGTGCCGCAACAGAAATGTCGCTTTCTACAACCTGCACTCCAGCTGGTGCTGTAAAAGTACGAATGATTGGTAAGAACGCACAGGTGGCCAATAAAGGCGCTTCGTCTGTCAGCGTGTAAATGATCTTTGATTTCTCTGAAGC